>JAUUZB010000193.1 GCA_030590185.1 Deltaproteobacteria bacterium | reverse complement strand
TTCGTCCTGAGCGAATCCATGACCCGTTCGTCCTGAGCGAGCGAAGCGAGTCGAAGGAAGCGAGTCGAAGGGAGCGAGTCGAAGGAAGCGAGTCGAAGGGTCCCCTGCTCAGGGCCACACCACGTCCGCAAAGGTGAGGTCCACGCTAACCCGCTTGGCCCGTCGCTTGCTGTAGGCCTTTTTGATCCCGAGCCGGGCGGCCGCGTAGACCGGCGGGTCGGCGTGGTAGCCGAGGCTGGCGCGGTAATCGTTCAGGGCTCCGTGGCGCTCGCCGCGAAGGTCCCGGGCCCGGCCGCGCCAAAGATGGAAGGCCGCCAGCCGCTCCGGGTCTGGATGCCCAATCTCGATGGCCCGGTCGATCGCCAGCTCAGCATCACCTGGGTCGTTTTGAGACACCGCCAGGAGGCCGCGAAGAAAGTGGAACAACGCCTGGTCCGGCGCCAGCTCGCAGGCTCGCTTCATCTCGCGGTGGGCCTCCCCACCGTCGAGCCGATCGAGGTGGGCGCCAAATGCCCGGCGCCAACAGGCAAACGCCTCGCTGGCGTCGGGGGGCTCATCGGCGCCAACCTCGAGCTCGCCGAGCTCCGGGGCGAAGCGTTCCTCGGCCAGGCTGAAGGGTAGGTAGGTGCCCCGGCTGGTCGGCACGTCGCCGGTCCCTACCCAGAAGGCGCCGTCGCTCGGCCGGAAGACCACGCTGCCGACGGTCATTAGGTTAGCGATGGCGTCGCGCATCCGGCAGGCGGTGCTGCCGGTGTCACCGAGGATGCCGGCGATGGCCTGCGGGTCGAGGCGACCGTGATGCTCGGCTAGCAGGGCATTGGCCCGGGCGTGACGACCGGCGTTGTGGCGCCAGTAGGAACCGTAGAGGTTGACCTCGGTCTCGCCGAGCGCTGGGTCGAGGAAGACGTTGGCGTAGCCGAAGGTGTCTCGATCCGGATCGTTGCGGCGTGGCGCCTGGTGCTGCGGATCCTCCTCCCAACAGAGCACCTCGCGGGTATTGCCGTCGCTGATCACATAGGTCCAGCAGCCGATCGGCCGGTAGCGCCCGAGGATCGCCTCGGCCTCGTCGAGGCTGCTCGCCTCGCGCATGACCTGATCCCCGGCCAGGCCGATGGGTGTGCCGCCGAGCTTGGCCTGGTCGGAGAACATGTGCTGGTGCACGCTCAGGGTGAGGCCGGCGGCGTTCATGGCGGTGATCCCGCCGCCGCCCACGCCGGCTGCGGTGATCGAGACGTAACGGTGCCCGACGTCCGGCTCGTGGAAGATGACCGCGGCGGAGCGCGGCCAGACCTCGATGCCGTGGTAGTCAAAATTGCGGCCGTGGAGGAGCGCGCCATCCGGGGTAGCGTCACCCCAGGCGATGGCGCTGCTGCAGCCGAGGCCGAGCAGAACCCGATGCTGGACCGCCGGTCCCGGCCGGCGCACCTGCATGGCGCGGGAGACCAGCCAGACGATCCCGTCCGGGATGGTGCAGCCCTCCAGATACTCCTGGAACGGGAGTCCAGCGCCGTCGGCGATGCCCCGGAGCATGTCGTGGCCGAAGGCCGGCATGCCGCGGGCCACCCGATCGATCAGCCGGCGTTGGATGGTGGGCCAGATGAACGGCGAGATCGGCCCGAGGTAGGGGCGGCCCAGCAGGCGCTCGGCGAAGTCACGGTAGTAGGGTACCGGGCCAGCGGCGATCTCGGCGCGCAGCAGCTCGCCGTGTTGTCGGCCCATCTCGTAGAGGCTGCCCTTCAGCTTGAGGAGGTGCAGATCGCCCACCCGACGGTACCACGCCTCACCGCTGCGTCGTTCCGGTTGATCATTTTCGAGCTCGTTCGCCGTCTGCATGATGGTGCTCCTATCGGGGCTCCATACCAGGGAGCGGTCGGTCCCGCGACCCGGGTTGGGCCGCCGCCGCGGCGAGGCTATGGTTCGCCCATGGCCAACGGCGAGCGGATCATCGGGTGGGGCGAGCTACTCTGGGACTGCCTTCCGAGCGGCCGGCGACTCGGCGGCGCGCCGGCCAATGTTGCCTACCACGCCGCCTGTCTCGGCGCCGATGCTAGCCTGGTGAGTCGGGTGGGCGACGACGCCCTCGGTGAGGAGGCGCTCGTCGCCCTGGGCGAACGGGGTGTCGCCACCGAGCTCGTGCAGCGCGATGTGCAGCGGCCCACGGGGACGGTGCGGGTCACCTTCATCGACGGCGAGCCCCAGTATGAGATCGAGGCGGACGTCGCCTGGGATCAGATAGAGCTCCGGCCAGAGCTCACGGCCGCCCTCGGTCAGTTGGATCTGTTCTGTTTTGGGACACTCGCCCAACGCACGCCCGGCGCCCGCGCTACCCTGAATGCGGCGCTCGCCGAGTTGCCGCGCGACTGTCTGCGGCTGTGTGACCTCAACCTGCGGCCCGGCCCAGGGAACGAGCCAGAGATCATTGCCGCGGCCCTCGACGCGGCAAACGTGGTCAAGCTCAACCAGGCGGAGATCGACACCCTCAGCGAGCTGTTCGGCGTGGCGGACGTACCAACTTGGTTGATGGCTCAGCGTGGGGCCACCCTGGTCGCCATCACCCGTGGCGCCGACGGCAGTCGCCTGATCGATCGCCACGGCTCCTGGGAACACCCCGGCCTGCCCCTGGAGAGTGCCACCGGGGATCCGGTCGGCGCCGGGGATGCCTTTTGCGCGGCGCTCGCGGTCGGGTTGGTCCGCAACCTGCCCCTCGCCCAGATCAACACCGCCGCCAATCGTTACGCCGCCTTCGTGGCCTCCCGGCTGGGGGCCATGCCGGCCATCCCGGAGGAGCTGCGCGGCGCCCTCGGCTCCCCCCCCTAACGCCTCGATCCCAAATCGAGGCGGCGGTCAAGGCAGAAAGAACTCCTACCTGCCAGGTGTGTTGAGGGCTCCGATCCAACCTGGCAACAAGGGGGCGACAAAGGGGACCGCCATGGAAGATTCACAAGCCAGAGACAGACTCGACGAGTTCTACCTAAACTGCGGCTTCGCCACCCGGGCGCTGCACGCCGGGGAGCACGTCGGCCAACCGCAGCATACCTCCCACACCGGCGCCATCTATCAGTCGTCGACCTTCGTATTTGAGAGCGCCGATCAGGGGGCGGAGATCTTTGCCGGCGAGCGGGACGGCTACGTCTATACCCGGATGGGTAACCCGACGGTGAAGGTGCTCGAGGCGAAGATGAACGCCCTCGAGGGCAAGGAGGTCAAGCTGCGCGATCCGAACCTGCGGGTCTCGACTCTCGCCTTCTCCTCCGGCATGGCCGCGATCAGCACTGCGCTGTTGGCCAAATGCGATCACGGCGACACGGTCATCATGGGCGACGTGGTCTATGGCGCCACCGAGGACCTGGCGCTCAAGGTGCTGCCGCGCTTTGGGATTCGGACCGTGGCGGTCGACACCTCTGACCTCAACGCGGTCGAAGAGGCCGTCAGAGCCAACCCGAAAGCCAAGGTGGTCCTATTTGAGACACCGACCAACCCGATGCTCTCGATCACCGACATCCCGGCGATCTGTAAGCTGGTCAAGGGCGTCAATCCCGAGATCTGCGTGGTGGTCGACAATACCTTTGCCACCCCGTACCTGCAGCGCCCCTTGGCCCTCGGCGCCGACGGGGTGGTGCACTCCACCACCAAGTACCTGTGCGGTCACGGCACCGTGGTCGGCGGCGTGCTGACCACCACCTGTGATGACGTCAAGGACCGCGCCTATACCCTAATCAAGGATCTCGGAAACTCCCCCGGGCCCTTCGACGCCTGGCTGGTCAACATCGGCATCAAGACCCTGCCGATGCGCATGGATCGTCATTGTGAGAACGCCCTGGTGATCGCGCGGCATCTCGAGAAGCACCCCAAGGTCGAGCGGGTCTGGTACCCCGGCCTGGAGAGCAGCCCGTACCACGAGCTCGCCAAGCGGCAGATGGACGGCAAGTTCGGCGGCATGGTTTCCTTCGAGCTCGGCGGCGGTCTCGACGCCGGGCGCACCTTGATGAACGAGATCAGGGTCTTCACCCTGGCCGTCTCCCTCGGCTGCGTCGACTCCCTCATCCAACACCCAGCCTCCATGACCCACGCCTGCGTGCCCAAGGAAAAGCGCCAGGCAGCCGGGTTGACCGACGGCCTGATCCGCGTGTCGGTCGGTGTCGAGGACGTCGACGATCTGGTGCAGGCACTCGACGACGCCCTCGCGGCGGTGTGAACGGCGCCTCCCCCGGGCGCAGTTCATCATGGCGCGCCCCCCGGCGCGGTTGCCCCTGCGTGCGTTTAGTGACTATCTAGGCGCGTTTGGGGAGGGGAGCCCGCAGCCAGGGGACGCGAGCCATGAGGACCTTTCAACGCAAATTTAAAATCCGCTTCGATCAGGTCGACGCCGCCGGGTTGGTTTACTACCCGCACTTCTTGCATCTCTGTCACGCCACCCTCGAGGACTTCATCGACAGCGAGACCGAGATTGGCTACCGAGGCCTGATCATCGATCGGGGCTGGGGCCTGCCGACCGTCGCCGTGCAGGGCGACTTCGCCGCCCCGTTGCGTTTTGGCGACACCGCGGTGGTCACCCAGCGGATCGAGCGGCTGGGGCGCACCTCGATCGTGTTCGGCTACGACATCCACCGCGGCGCCGACGATGTGTTGAGCGCCCGGACCCTGGTCACCTGCGTGCTGCTCGACATCGCGGCCCACAAGCCGGTGCCCTTCCCTGATGACTTGCGCGCCGTCTTCGCCGCCTGAGCCGGCTTGGCAGGTCCGTGAGAGCCCTCGGTGACATCGCGTCGATCCTGCGCCTGCACATCGTCGGGATCGCCGTGGTCGCCGCGGTGGTGTTCGGCTGGTTGTTCAGCGGCCGCTACCTGATCGGGGTCGGGTTGCTCGGTGGCCTCGACTGGCTACTGATCAACCTCCTCAACCGGCTCACCGATCTCGAGGAGGACACGGTCAACGCCATCCGCGGCACCGAGCGGGTGGCCCAACGGCGGCGAGGTCTCCTGCTCGCCTGGATCGCCAGCCAGCTCGGTTCTCTCCTTCTCGGTCACCTGCTCCTGCCGCAGCTCACCCCCTACCGCGTCGCGATCCAGATCATTGGCTTTGCTTACAGCTACCGGATCGTGCCGACCCCCCGGGGCTGGCGCCGGCTCAAGGAACTCTACTTCCTCAAGAACACCATGTCCGCCGTTGGCTTCGTGATCACGGTCTTCCTCTATCCCCTCGCGGTGCTCGGCTACGACGTGCAGTTGCTCGGTGGGCTCGGCGCGGTGGCGGTCCTGGTCGGCTTCTTCGTGCTGTTCGAGATTTCGTACGAGATCCTCTACGACATGCGCGACCTCGAGGGCGATCGCGCGGCGGGGGTGCCGAGCTACCCGGTGGTGCACGGCCTGACGCGGGCGCGGCAGATCATTGACGGACTGTTGATTGGCTCCGGGCTTTGCCTCACCGCCGGGCTCGCGGTCGGTCTGCTCGGGGTGCGTGAGTTTCTATTCCTGGGCGCGCCCGTGGTTCAGTTCCTGCTCTATCGGCCGCGCTACCGCCGGGGGGTGACCTCCGGCGATTGCATCAACTTGACGAACCTCGGGACGGCGCTGTTGTTGCTCTATTTGGTTGGCACCTTCCTGTGGTTGGAGGCCGGTCTGCCGGCCAACATCTACGTGACCGCCGCCGGAGGCTCGTAGCGATGCTGGTAATCGCGATCATCTGCGGGGTCATCCTGGTTACCTACGCCTGGTTCCGTGGCCGTCGCGCCGAGCAACCCGGGCGTTTCCTGCTGCGTTTGGTGTGGGTCGGCCTGGCCGGTGGGATTGGGGAGACCACCTGCATTCGCTGGTACGGTTTTTACGCCTACGAGGCGGACTGGGGTTTGTTTTTCGACCAGGTGCCCATTCTGGTGCTGACCATCTGGCCCTTCGTCATCCACTCCGCTTGGGATCTCAGTCGCTACCTGCTCGGTCGCGAGCACCGTGCCGTGCCGTTGCTCGGCGCGGCGATCGTTCTCGTTGACGCGTCCTTGATCGAGCCGATCGCGGTCGCGGCGGGGTTGTGGCACTGGACCGAGCCCGGTCTCTTCCTCGTGCCCCCCATCGGGATCATCGGCTGGTCGCTGTTTGCCCTCGCCTGTCTCTATCTCTGGCAACAGGCCGACCAACGCCGGCTGCCCCTGTGGGTCGACGCCAGCACCATGCTGGTCGCCCCTGCCTTTTCCCACCTGGGACTGCTCGCCATCTGGTGGGGCGCCCTGCGTTGGGTGAATCAGCCCATGTCGAGCTGGGCAGCGGTGGTCGCCGTTTGGCTGCTGTCGTTGGCCGTGACCACTTGGCTGGTGCGCCAGCGGGCCGCCCAGCGCGTTCCCTTGAGCGTTCTGTTATTGCGGGTGCCGCCCACCCTGTTCTTCACCGGCCTTTTGCTTCTGCACGGACGCGATCAGCCGGCCTTGATCCTCTACGTGGTCGCCTTCGCGCCCCCCTACCTGGTGCTGACCTTCCTGCGCGACCGGCGTTCGGCCGTTGGACTCGCTGACCTCACGCCCCGAGCTTGACCCCGCCGGTGAGCTCCACCTTGGCCGCCGAGAGGATCTCGCCGGTCTCGACGCGCAGCAGCCGGGCGTAGAGTTGGGCGCCGTCGTCGGTCACCACCAACTTTGAGACCACCAGCAACTCGGCGCCGATCATCTCGCCGAGGGGCACCGCATCCTTCACGTCGAACAGGGCGCTGAGCTGCATCGCCTGTTCCTGGGCGATCGCCTCGAGGTCGCGCTCGACCACCTTGAAGGGGCCGGCCCGGGGGGCGGAGAGGATGAGCTGCTCGGTGAGGTATTCGGCCACCTCGCCGTGGCTGGGATCCTCGCTGGTGACCGGAACCACCGCTAGGGTCGTACCCGACTCGAGTCGGATGGCACAATAGTCCGTGAGTTGGCGGACGACCTCCTCCACCGCCGGTCCGAGGACCGCGTCGCGGGGGGT
>JAUUZB010000552.1 GCA_030590185.1 Deltaproteobacteria bacterium | reverse complement strand
GCGCACGAAGCCGCGGACGGTGAGCTGCACCAGGTCCACAGCATGGTGCTCCTGCTGATGGCGCGGTACAGCCTCGAGCCGGTCGAGGCCATGGCTGGGCTGAGCAACCAACTCCGTTTCTACCCGGCCGACCCCTTCGGACTCAGCGAAGAGGGGGCGTCTCGGGTCGACAATCGCTTCATGCCCTTCGCGCGGGTAGCGGTTAGCATCACCGAACGGATTGCGGCGTATGGCTCGTTGGCGGTCACGAACAATTTCTCGAGGATCTCTCCAGAGCCGGAGTTCGATCCCGATAGCTCTGTCACCGATGAACAGCCGGACTTCAACTACAATAGAGTCATCGGCGAGTTAGGCGTGGAGATTCGGCTATGAAGACCCTCTCGCGTCCCGGACGCCAATCCTATGGGGTGCTCATCCTGTTGTGTGGCTGCCTGTTGCTACCCCGGTCGGCCCATGCCGAAGAGGTTGCCGAAGCCAAAGAAGTCCCCGCCGCCCGCGTGCTATCGGTTCGAGGCATCGCAACCCTCGGGGACCGAGCGGTGGCCACCAAGCCGCCGCTCACCCGTGGTACCGAGCTCACCGCCGGCGACACCATTGCCACCGGGCCAAACTCGGCGGTCAGGATCCTGCTCGCCGATCGTAGCATCATCGACATCGGCGCTTCGACCGTGCTCAACGTCGGCGAAGTCACCGTCACCCCGGACAGGCGGACGGTCAATCTTCGTGTGACCGTCGGTCTGCTCTGGGCCCGGGTTTCTAGTTTCTTTGGCGGCGGATCCGAGTTCGAGGTTGTTACGCAGACCGCTGTCGCCGGCGTCCGGGGTACGGAGCTCATCGTGGAGGTCAACGGGGCCGGCAAGACGGTCGTCACTGTCGTGCGCGGCGCTGTCGAGATGTCCAGCCGGGCGGGCGAGCAGCGCGAGCACATCGGACCGATGATGACCGCGACCTTTGACGGCACCGGGACCATCGAGCTCCAACCGGCGGATGCGGTGAGAGTCGCCGCCATCGGCAAAAAGATCGCGCCGCGACCGACATTCACGCCGACGGATAGGGAGGCCATTCGAGAACAGGGTCTGGCGCCCGGCCCAAAGAAACCCGGTCGGGCTGGACCTGCACGGCTCAACATCATCGACACCCCGGCACCGCCCCTAGATGCGGAGCCGGGCGCCTTCGGTGCGGTGGATGTCAACGGCAAAGTCGAGCTCAGGGAATGATCATGTCATTGAACACGAAAAGAGAAAGCCTGATCTGCCTGGCCCTTGGCGTCCTGGTGACACTGCTCGGCTGCGGAGAGCCATCAGCGCAGGTGAGCATCGACCTCCGGGCGTTGGTTGACCGTGCCGCCGTGACGGTTGATCGATTGGACCAGTTGCGTGTGATCGTGAGCCCCAACACCACCGTTCCGAGCACGGATCGGCGCAAGGAGATCGAGATCGATCTGTCCGCAGACGACATGACCTTCGAGCTCGAGCTCGCCGCCGGCAGTTGGCACTTCGAAATGGTGGGGGAGGAAACCGTTGACAGCGAGGCGCCGAACGCCACCTACTTCGGGGATCTGAGGGTCGACCTCGAACCCCACAGCGAGGTCGATCTCGTGATCCCGCTGTTTCCGGCGGGAACGCTCGCGGTGCCAGTTTGGATCGCCAAGGACACCGGAATCGATGATGCCCTGGTCAGCTTCGTTCCCCGGGATCCCAGGGACGATCAATCCCAGATTTTTAGCTCGACCCTCATGCCAAGCGCGGACGACAGTCCGGTTGCAGTCTGGGCCTACGACGTCGAGCGGATCCTACCCACCGGCGACTACGATGCCTACGTGGACGCCACCTCGGACGGTACGAACTATTTGCCGGTCGCAGGGGAACCGATCCCGATCATCGGTGCGGCGCCGGGTGAGCTCGGGATCGAGCATGGCGTCGTGAACCAGTGGGAAGTGCCCTTCGATATCTATTGAGGCTCGGGCGTCCGTACGGCGCTCACATGATGGACAACCTCGCCAAGAAACTCTTGATCCTACGCAACCTCCCTGGCGTCGGCGCGAAGACCATCCTCAAGCTCGCCACGCTCCCGGGGATCGAGAAGGCATCCCTCGAAGCCTGCGCCCAGCTCGACAAGAGAGTCGCCAAGGCCCTGCACGACCCATCGGCTCTCGAGCGTGCCGAGGAGGCGGCCACCGCTGACCTCGACGCGGCCCAGGGGTGGGGCGCGCATATCCTCGCCATCACCGATGAGACCTATCCCGATCTCCTCAGCGACACCCCCGACCCGCCGCCGTTTCTCTACGTCCGGGGCGCGTTGGCCGCGGTGAGAAACACCCAGTCCATCGCCATCATTGGCACCCGGCAGCCCACTCGCCATGGCGCGTTGATCGCCGAGCGCATCACCGAATGGTTCGCGTCGAACGGCTGGTGCATCGTGAGCGGCCTGGCCCTCGGCTGCGATGCCGTCGCCCACCGGACCGCCTTGAAGGCCGGCGCCCCAACCGTTGCGGCGATGCCCCATGGCCTCCACACCGTCGCCCCAGAGCACCACGGACCGCTCGCCGAAGAGATCGTAGAACAGGGTGGGGCTCTGGTCTCCGAGTACCCCTTCGGCACCGAGCCCCAGCCCCACGCCTTCGTGGCCCGTGACCGCATCCAAGCGGCGCTCTCACGGGGCGTGGTGATGGTGCAGTCAGACGAGGAAGGTGCCAGCCTTCATGCCGCCAGGGCGGCGCTCCGCTACGGCCGGGTTCTCGCCGTCCCGTACCCAACGGCGCAAGACATCGACGCCAAGGCGCGGGAGATCGGTGCAAACCTCCAGCTCGCGAACGGCGACGGCGCGAGCGCAGCGGAGCTGTTGAAGTGCGGCGCAGACGACCTCGAGCGGTTGGTCATCCTTCGCGCCAAGGAGGAATACCCGGCGCTCGCCGCGAGGTTGGCCGAGTGAGACTGCTCCTCCTTGCGGCCCTGCCCATTGCTGGCGCCGAGCCCTACTGAGCGGATCGCGCTCGGTGAGGCGTGCCGCAAGGAGAGCGATGTCTTTGAGTCAGCCTGCCGCGGCGCCCTCGAAGGCCGGCTTGAAGATCTGGCCGGCGAACCCGGCGTAGGTGGTCGGCGTGGTGTTGGCCTCGCTGCGGTCTTCATGGGGCCGCATCACACCCTTGGTGAGGGCGTTGGTCATCTCGACGAAGCCATCGGC
Source organism: Deltaproteobacteria bacterium (assembly GCA_030590185.1). Next base: position 1,206 of record JAUUZB010000552.1, on the reverse strand, counting down.
GAGGACCTGACTCAACCCCATGCCGGTGAGCGCCTGGGTCAATTGCTCGTCGGAGACGGTCACGTGTTTGATCTCGCGGCCCAGCTCCTTGGCGAGGACGAGCGCGACCTCCTCATAGCTGACCTCACCGTTGCCGAGGAGCTCCACCACCTGGGTTCCTGACCAGTCGCGCTTGCGCAGAAGGTCAGCGGCGCGGGTGCCGATATCGCGGGTGGCGATCATCGGGAACTTCGTACCCTCGGGGAAGGTCGTGAACAGGCTGCCCGCCTGCAAGATGTTCGGGATCTGCATCATGGTGTTCTCCATGAAATAGGCTGGGCGCAGGTGGGTCAGGTTCGCGACGCCGGCGTCATTGAGGACCTTCTCGGCCGCGTACAAACCAGCCACCGGGCCGTTGCCGCTTTCGAGGTCCGCACCGATGCTCGACAGGTGCACGACGTAGGGACTGGAATTCGCGTTGATCGCCTTGGCGGCGGCCCCGGCGAATCTGCGATAGAGCGCACGGACGTCTTGCGTCTGCATGTAACCGGGGGTCAAGACGAAGAGCGCCTCGGCGTCGCGGGTGGCGTCGATCAAGAAGTCGGCATCGGCGTGGCTGCCCCGTTTGACGACGGCGCCCCGGTCGGTGAGCTCCTCGACCTTGGTCGGGTCCCTGGCGATCAGCACCGGCTTCTCGCCGGCGTCGAGCAGGGCGCGGGTCACGGCAGATCCGATGTTTCCGCTGGGCGTGGTGATGACGATGCTCATGATGGTCTCCATTCTGGGTGCGTGGGCCTTGCCAGCTGTTCAATGAGCGAGTAGGCTAAGTCTGCATGTCTGGAGCATCAATGACGGATAGTCCACAATTCTTGCCCGATCGTCCGTTCTTGGAGGTGTGAGATGGACGCCCTTGCGGACATCCTGGACACCGTGCACCTGAGCGGAAGCGTCTACTGCCGCTCGGAGTTGAGTGCCCCGTGGGCGATGGAGTTGGCCGCCAACGGCGCAGCGGAATTCCACGTGGTGCGCCGTGGGCGATGTTGGCTGCGGCTGGACGGCATCCCCAACGTCGAGCCGTTGTTGCTCGAGGCGGGGGATGTGGTGTTGTTGCCCCAGCGGACCGTCCACACATTGGCGGACCATCCCGAAACACCAGCCGTACCCCTGATGGAGCTCATCGCCTGCAATCCTCCGGTCGAGGGACCCTCCGGTGGTCGTGGTCCCCTC
>JAUUZB010000010.1 GCA_030590185.1 Deltaproteobacteria bacterium | reverse complement strand
CCTTGGTCTGGGTGTTGAGCACGAGCAAGACCGCACGCGGATCAGACGTCTCCGCCACCGTCTCGCCGTCAGGCTCGGTAGCGGCGGTGCCGGCATCCTCCGACGTGTCAGCGCTCGGGGACGCGCCCGTGCCGATCGCGGGGTTGGCCTCTGGCATGGGCACGGGCTCGACGTCGGCCTCCCCGCCGACCTCGACGTCGGCCTCCCCGCCGACCTCGGCGTCGGCTTCCCCGCCGACCTCGGCGTCGGCCTCCCCGCCGACCTCGGCGTCGGCTTCCCCGCCGACCTCGGCGTCGGCTTCCGTTGTGGGCACCGGTTCAGCGGCGGCTGGTGGATCGGCCGGGTCTGTCGACTGAGCCCAGCCCGTGTGCGGCAGGAGCGCGACGAGGCACCACAGTGACTGTCGCTTCCAAGATACGAATAGGCTCAATGGATAGTCGCCCCCCGCGTTTAGGAATTTCAAACGCCCCCTCATGAGTAGTCATCCTCTTGTTCAACTTTACATAAGATCCCAATATCAGACTAATGGCAATGGCCCTCCAGGACCCTCAAAGCAGGATTGGAGTGGCGATGGTGTCGACGACTACCTGATCGGAGGCAGATAACGGCCACATCTGTTTGCTCGAGGGCCTCCCCTGATCTTGCACTACTGGCAGAGGTCCGAGTCCTCATTCGGCAGATGGCTCGTGACAACCTTGTGGCCGGTCGGCGGTGTAATCGAGATGCAAGAACACTGTCATGCTGACGAGGGCCAAGAGGGCGATGGCCAAAAGGCCCCCGAGAAAGACGGTCCAGCCATAGTCTTGGGCGATGCCACCGGCGAAATAGTTGAACACCACTGCGCCAACGTAGCCGCACACGTCGATGAAAGCGATGAGGAATCCACTGTGTCGGCCGCCATAAGCGATTGAGAACACGCTCATTGGCAGGTAGTAGGCCGGCGAGATGGCGAAGCCGAGGACAAAGATGGCGGCGAAGGCTACCGCCGGTTGTGCCGTGGCGGGGATTGGCAGTGTCGGTAGGGCCCACAGAATTCCGCCGCACACGCCGCTGAGGGCGAGCAAGCCGCCCAGGACCAGCGCCAGTTGCCTTTTGGAAAAGCGATCGTAAATCGCCGCAGAAACGATGAGGGCGACGAACATACCTGCGGGGAAGATACTGGTACCGGCCATTGAGGCCTTGGAGGGCCCGAGGTTCATGCTCTCGGTCAGGTACAGAGGGATGTAGTTGATGAAGTCCATCAAGATGGTGAGGAACGCCATTGCCGTGCAGATGAGCCACACGCGCGGGCTCGTGGCAAACACGAACAGGGCTTGGGGAAGGGTTGTCTGCGCCAGTGGGTGCGCATCGACAGATGTGGCTTCGGGCTCGGGCAGAATCGAGACGATTTCCTCAGGTCGTGTCAGTCCCACATCCTCGGGCTTTTCCTTGAGCAGGAACCATCCGAGGAGAACGACGACCAACGCGATGGCTGCCACCACATAAAACGTGCCGCGCCACGACATAGAGGTAGTGAGCAACGTTCCGACCAAGACACCAGCACCGATGGTGCCGAGCCGTGAACTGGTGGCGAGAATGGCCCACACACGGCCATGTTTCTTCTCGGGGTACCAGTTGCCGATCACTTTGGCCATGGCCGGCCAGCCGCCCGCCTTGAAGAACTGTCCTGCAAAGTTCAGCAACGCAAATGCATGGAAGGCTGACACCATGCCGAAGGCAGCTGTCGAAACCGCGGTCAACACCAGTGCGATGAGAAACATCCACCGACCGCCGATGCGATCAGCGGCGACCCCGGTGAGCAGCTTGCCGCCGATAGCTCCGGCTGAGCTCCAACCCATCAGTTTGCCATAAGCTCGCTTGTCGAGTCCGAGCGTTGGGTCGCGTAGCATGGCGGGGCTCGCTGCGATGACCGTAAGGCGGCACAGCATGAACGCTGCATAGCCGAGGTACATCGTGCCGAGAATGACCAGTTCCCACTGTGTTCGCCGCGACTCATCAGCCGCGCATGTACCTTCTGAGTCCGTCACTTTTCGCTCCAGCGAGGTGATGTCGACGCGCTCGGAGCATCCTTGACCCGAGTCTCGCAACCCGTAGAATACTTGCGACGTTGGGGGAAGATCAACCTGCGCTGAAACGTGCAAACCCATTGTGGTGACAATGCAGCAATCAAGACTGGACGGGCGGTGGTTTCATTCTGATCGATCTCCATCATCTACGGCAACAACAGACAGGATCTCCGGGGGATTGGCCGTTAAAAGAAGAGCGCTCGTCATCGGTTTGGATGCCGTTCGACTCGACGTAATGCTCAAGCTTCTCGGAGAGGGTAGGATTCCAAATCTCGAAAGAATGAGCTCTGAGGGGGTTTTCATAAGGGGGAAGAACGAAATCCCCACCGTGAGCGCTACGAATTGGCTGAGCATTCTCTCGTCGGTCTCCGCCAAGACCCACAAGGCAGACACCCGCAACAACGAGAAATCCTTCACGAGGGCGAAGCGCCACCACTCCTTTCCGCCGCTTTTTTATGAGCGATTGATCAGGCAACGTCCCGACCTGCAAAGCGCTGTTTTCTCGGCTTGGAACGCATTTTTCGATCATTGCATTATGGACAAATGCGATGTCGGCTACACCCCGAACGTCGGGCTAAAAAATGAGCCGAATTGGAGAGCGCTGTACGACGACGACGTCATCAAGGAAGCGACGAGATTTCTTTCGGGCAAAGGCAGAGTTGATCCTGATATCTCATTTGTTCTTCTTGAAGAGGGAGACGCGGTGGGAGAACAATGTGGATTTGGTTCCGACATCCCCGAATACGTCAATGCTTGCATCAATTATGACAGAAGAGTCGGTCTTCTCCTGCAGGCCATCCAAGGACGGGGAGAATACCAACAAGAAGAGTGGCTGGTCATGGTAGCGACGGACCACGGCGGCTACACCTATCCCGAGGATGAGATTCCCGAGTCGGGTGACAAAGGTGCTCACCTACGAACGACCCCGGCCACGCGTACCGTTTGGGCGATCTACAACGGACTGGGGCCAACGACAAAGCTCGAGCAAACGACGGCCGGCACGGATCTTCTAGGGAAGGACACACCCTTTGCCGACGTTTATAGCGAGAAGAACTGTGAACAGGTGAGAACTAGCTGTCTCGATTTTATTGTGCCTGTCATCGAACACATGATGCCCAATGACCACCCCACTCCGCTGGGTCGTATCAACGGATTTGGCCATATCGAGGGGACGGGACCGTTCACCCAAAAATAACTGATTGCCAGCGGAGGGGCTACTTAATAACGAGCCGCGTCCTGTCGTCCATGGCCATTCCCCTTGCCTATTGGAACCAGCCAATGATCAGAGCGTCTAGGAATTTCAAACGCCCCCTCATGACTCGTTAGCCGACTGTTCAGGTTTACATAGATCCCAATATCAGACTAATGGCTATAGGCCCAAAGTTGAGATGTCCGGTTTCTCCAAATTAGGAATGTCCGCTTTTGGCTGTTCTGATCTGGAGCATGGAAACCGGATTACATCTCATGAGCCAGCTCGAACTCGATCGCATGGAGATCCTCCAGCGCGTAATCGACAAACGACTTCCCCAGACACATGCCGTGGGCATTCTCGGATTGACCGTCCGGCATACCCGGCGATTGGTTCGCGCCTTAGACGCTGACGGCGCCGCGGGACTCATCTCCAAACGACGCGGCAAGCCAAGCAATTATCGACTCAGCGATGACCTGAAACTCGCAGTGTTGGATCTGATCCGCGCCCATTACGCCGATTTCGGTCCGACGCTGGCAAACGAGAAGATTCTCGAGATTCACGGGTTGACGGTTTCCACGGAGACGGTTCGCACATGGATGTCTGAGACGGGATTGTGGGTGCCTCGCAAACGGCGGCGCAACATCCACCTGCCACGGCAACGCCGCGAGTGCTTTGGCGAACTCGTTCAGATCGACGGTAGCGATCACGCTTGGTTTGAGGATCGTGCCCCGAGGTGCACGTTGCTGGTCTACATCGACGACGCCACGAGCCGGCTTCTACAGCTACAATTCGTCAAGATCGAGTCGGCCTTCGATGATTTTGAAGCGACTCGGATGTATATGACGAAGCACGGCAAGCCGATCGCGTTCTACAGCGACAGGCACATGATCTTCCGAGCCCCCGACAGCAAGAAGAAGGCAAACGGCGGCGGTCAGACGCAGTTTGGCCGGGCGCTGAGTCAGCTCAACGTCGACATCATCTGCGCGAATTCACCGCAGGCCAAAGGTCGAGTCGAGCGGGCCAATCGCACGCTCCAGGACCGGTTGGTCAAGGAGCTACGGCTGCGTGGTATCTCGACGATCGCACAAGGCAACACCTTCTTGCCGAGCTTTCTCGAGGCTCACAACGCACGTTTCGCCAAGCCGCCCCGCAATCCTCGTGACGCTCATCGGGCCGTCCGCCCCAGCGAAGACCTCGACGAGATCTTCACCTGGCAGGAGCAACGCAAGATCAGCAAGGACCTGGTGGTGCAGTACAAGCGTAAGAAGTACCACATCGCGGCCTCGGCGGAGACGAAGGAATTCGCGGAGAGCCGGTGTCAAATCCTCGAGTGGGCCGATGGCCGACTGGTGCTGCGGTCAGGCGGCATCGATCTCCCCTTCTCTTGCTTTGACCCGCAGCAGCGGGTGACCCAGGCCGCGATCGTGGAGAACAAACACCTGGGGGCGGCGTTGGAGGTCATTCTGGAGCGGCAGAATGAGCGCGACCTCGCCCGCCTCGAGAGCCAGAAGATGACGGTCCGAGAGAAGGATCAATTGCGGGAGCAGATGGTGCTCTGATGCGCGGAGCCCATAGGACCGAGTCAATCATCCCCGTTCTCTGCCACCGGACATCTGTACTTTGGAAAAGACCGGACATCTGAACTTGGGGATTGCAGTGACCCTCCAGGATCCTCAAAGCAGCACGACACCCGCCGCGCTGTCGAGCATCAGCTCCTAGACGAAGCGCTCCGCCTGACCGGCGGCGACGTGAAGCGGTAGAGCCAAGAGCACTCCGATCGCCACTGCCCAACGAATCACTGCCGGCGAAGCCAGAACTCTGTTGAGATACCCCATGGCGCCCCCTATTCCATTGCCGGTACGGCGCCGACCACGTCCGTCCGTGACGACGCACCGTTTGACCACTCGTTCCCGCTCGACTATTGAAACCTCGTCAGCTTCTAAGGAGGGCCTTTCCATGCAAGAACTCATCCGGACCGTGTTCGTCACGTCATTCGTGCTCGCCTTGAGCGCTTGTGGCGCGAGCACCAGCCTGATCTATGTTACCGATGATACCTTCGCCGGCGCGAGCTACACGGAGCTCTCCTATGGTGAGCCGATGTACGACGCCACCGGTGCCCTCAACATGCTCGCCGACTTCACCGACACCGTGAGCTACGGTGGTTTCAGCTGGCTAGTCTACGAGATCCCGAGCGGTGAATGGGACGTCTATGCCGAATGGGACGTGCCGGGGAACAGCTACAACGGCCGCGAGCGAGTTCATCTCGAGCCGGGCTCGAGCGCCAACGAGTGGGCCGCCCTCTGGCTCACCAGTGAATACGGCGCGTACTTCGGGAGCACAGAGGGCGGCGGCGAGTTCGCGCCGAGTGGCATTGGGCTTCGGTGAGGACGTCGATCGCGCCTTCTGGATCGCACTCAAGGATCAACTCGAACGCTGGGCGGACGTCCTCGTCGTCGTCAAACCGAGCACAGTGCTCCGCTGGCATCGCCACGGCTTTCGCTACTACTGGCGCTGGAAGTCGCGGCCCCGGCGGCCTGGCCGCCCTGCTCTCTCGATTGAGGTCCATGACCTCATCCGACGTATGGCGCGCGACAACGGCTGGCGAGCCGGACGAGATCTGGTGTGTTGCCGAGCAGTCGTTCGATCTGACGATCGAGTGAGCGCCAAGGGCGGGCCAGCGTCTATTTCCCGACCAATAGCTCAACCAGCCGCCGAGCCTCCCGTTTGAACGCCACTGGGCTCTCCATCATGGGCGAGTGCCCGGCGTGCTCGAAGCGGATGACGTGACTCGGACCGAGCTGCTCCGCCACCCAGGACGCGATCTCTGGCGAGCCAAAGAGTTGGTCGTGGGCGCCATAGAGGTAGAAGAAGGGCGGCTTCAAGCTCGGCAGCTCACGCAACAGATCGTAGCTCTCCCACCCGTCGTTGACGTGCAGGCCGCCTTCCATCACCGTGCTGTATTCGAGCTCCGCCGGGCTGTAGAGCGTCTCGACCAGCTGGTTGGCCGCCTGACACGAGGAGTCGCAATCCGGCGAGTACGCGTAGAGACCGTATTTTTTCCGGATCCCCCGGGCGCTCCAGCCGCGCCAGCGGTTCTCTTGCGCGGCCAGCTCTTCGATGCTCGCGAGATCGACCTCGAGCTCTGCGATCATCGCCGTGGTGTCGGCCTCGGCCGGATCGCGCCGGCAGGCTTCGTACGCCGCCCGCTGTTCGTCCTCCCCGTGGGACTTCGCCATGAAACCGCAGAAGCTCAACACCTCCAGCCGGTCCGCATCCGATAGGGCCCGGGGCTCCGCGGCCAGGCGGTTCAGGAGCGCGATGGACCGCCGCGCGTGGGCCGGCGCCGCCACGTAATATCGATCCAGCGCCCGCTGCCACGAGTCGACCGGGCTGATCGCGATGAGGCCGAGGACGCGTTCGGGCCGGGCGAGGGCGTACTTCACGCCGTAGACTGCGCCCCAAGAGTGGCCGAGCACCACGACCCGCTCGAGCTCGAGCTCGTCGAGGACCGCGTCGATGTCCGCCACCAGATTGGCGAAGCGGAACGCCTCGCGTGGTACGTCCCGATCGGACCGGCCGCAACCGCGTTGGTCGAGGTATATAATGTTGCGCTCGAAGCCGATGGTCTCGAAAAGCGCCCGCGCCCGCACGCTGACGTCCCCCGGTCCGCCGTTGAGATAGAGGAGATAGGGCTCGCCAGGGTCGAAGGTCTGGACGTGGAAGTAGATCTCCCCGGGGCCTACCCGCAGGCGGACGTCGCGTTTCTTCGGCTCGCGGGCGTTGGCCCCGCCGCCGAGCACCTCCTCGACCATGATGCGATGAAACTTCTCGGGTTCCTCGAAGATGGTGCCGTGGGCCGAGTGTTCGAAGACGTAGTACTTCTTGATCGGCGCCCGCAGCGCCTCGACGTACTGCTCGGTGAGCGGGGTCGAGACCTGGTAGTCGTACTTGCCCTGCAGGACGTAGACGGGAACCTCGAGCTCCGGCGCGACCTCGAAAAGATCAATCGCCATAATCTCATCCCACATCAACTCGACGGTTCGTAGGTTGCCCAAGAAGTAGGACAGCTTGTCGGTCAGGGTATATTCGCGGGTGTTGAGCATGGCCGAGGCCATCAGGCTGAGCATTCCGTCGGTGTCGTGCATGGGTCCACCGCCGAACTCGGCCACCCACTTGACCTCGACCATCTTCTTGTCGATCTCCGCGGCTCCGTAGGGCGGTGGCCCGATTGCGCGGAGCTCAGCCATCGCCTCCTCTTCACCCCGTTTCTCGGCTTCAGCGAGCGCCCAGCGGTAGGCGATCGGCTCACTGCGTGCCAGGTGCGCGACCTGGCCCACGCCGACGTAGGCATGGAAGAGGTCCGGGCGTTCTTTGACGGCCAACACCCCGAGGAGCGAGCCCCAGGATCCTCAAAGCAGGTCACCGCCCAACCGCTCACCGTGTTGCGCGATGTGATCGGCAGCGGGCCCTGGGTTGCGTGTCGGTTGCCAATCAGCGACGGGGTGCATGTTCTCGCCTGCCCGGCCACATGCAGCGTCATGGTGCACGGCTACGATTACTACGTCTCGTACGGCTACCCCGGTGGCCTGAATTTGCTTGAGTGCACAGAGAACGAGCACTTCCCAGCGGCGCTGCCGGTGTGCAGCCAAGACAACACATGCGTCTCGAGCTGAGCGTGGCCTGGCGCAGAAAAAAGGCGCCCGTGCGGGTGAGGAACTAGATCAGGGTCGTCAACGCCCGCCCGTGTTCCAACGCAGCCTTGGCGTCGGCGAGCTCCGCTGCGCGGGTGCGTTCGTTCTAGCCTAGCCATCGCCGGTGGAAGACGCGGATCAAGGACCGTAGGCCTCGAGCAGCTGTTTCACCTCCGCTGCGTCCGGCGCATCCGGGCATTGCTTGAGATATTGGCGGTAATATTCGACCGCCTCGGAGACATAACTCACCCGGGCAAAACCGATCCCCATCGCCCGATAACACTTGCAGTATTTCGGATCCGCCTCGATGCACTCTCGAAATTGCTCAATGGCCTCGAGCTCAGCCTCTCGCAACAAATTGGTGCCAACTTGGTAATGCATCCTGGCATCCAGCTCGGCATCCAATTCGATCGGAGGATCGGATGGGGATTCGAGCTCGAGCTTGAGCTGACCGCCTCCGGTTCTTTCGAGCGATATGGGGATAATTGTTGGTTCCTCAAAGGCCACTTTGAACATGTACTTTCTGCGCTTGAAGCCCGGCGCCTTGGCCTCGAGCTCGTGCCTACCTACCGCAACATCCTTCAGGGTGACCGGCGTACGCTTTCCCACCAGTAGTCCATCCAAGAAGATCTCCACCCTGTCTGTTGGCGACGAGGTAACAATCACAGTGCCGATTTCACCTTCGCAGCCCATCCCCACGAGAGCAAAAACGACCAACATCGAGCGCGCCATCGGCGATCTCCTTTTGCGAGCATCCCCACACGTAGGTCTAGCAATGCGCGGTAGGACGCTCAAGTGTAGCGATGAACCCCCCGATGGACGCCGAGTAACACGCAGCTAACAGTGGCTCTCGCACGGCCAACTCGTCGATGTCATCGTTCCTGTCGATCACATCGAGCCCGCGTCGCTGGATCACCCGGGTTACGCGTAGACAAGTATCCCAGGCGATATCCGCCACGTCGGCACTCGAAGGCTCCCGCAATGTGTGCCATTCGAGGCCGCCGCTCTCGGTCTCGATGAAGACGCCCTCTGTCGCGGCGACATGGAGATTTGCTCGTGCTGGATTCGCTGAGCTCGAGTCAAACGGGACATGGCTGGACGCTCCGTAGGTCGAACACCATGCTCGACCCGGAGCTTCGATCACCGATAGGCGCGGTTCGCAAGGAACATCGCCGCGCGCCGAAAGCGTTGTGACGCTTCGAGCAGAGCACAGCGGCAAAGACCCGAAGGGAGGCGCGGCGTAGCCGCGCCTTGCGTGAGGCGGACCGGAGGGCGGGCGCGCCAGTGGCGCGCCCGGTCTCGCGCCCAAGCGCGAGACGGAGGCCGTAGGCCGACCCCGTAGAGAGGCCGACCCAGCGCGCGCAGCGCGCGGGGGCACGCCCAAAAAAAACCGAGTATCCAAAACGGGATCGCACCTGAGCCAAACGGACCGCCTCATCAACGTGCCCCACGCCATGCTGTCACCCAGATGCGCCAAACGGCTAGAATGCGATTGCCGTGCGGGGAGGGCATCGAGGTTGGAGTGATCAACGTCGGGGTACTAGAGCGGCGGGATCCGTACCACCTTCGCCAACGACACCAGGCTCACGTCGGTCTGGAGCTGGGCGAGGGTCGCTGCGGTTTCGGCATCGGCGAGGGTGCGGTTGGCGTCGAGCAGCTCTAGCTGGGTGGCGAGTCCGACCTCGTATTGGAGCCGCACCAGCTCGGCGGTGCGACGCGCTAGCTCGACGCGGTGGTGGGCGGCCTCGAGGCTGGCGCGCGCCGAGGCGAGGTTGAGCTGAGCCTCCCGGAGTTGTCGGGCGGCCTCCCGGCGCCCCTTGTCGAGGGTCAGGGCGGCGATGCTCCGCTCTCGCCTCCGCTCTTGCAGCTCCCAGTAGGCCATGCCGCCCTCGAAGACGTTCCACTTGAGGCTCAGGCCGAGGTACCAATTCACCGGATCGCCTGAGAAGCCCTCCAGGTTGCTCCAGGTGTAGGCGCCGGAGGCCACCAGGGAGGGCGCGAAGCGCAGCCAGGTCTCAACCTCTTGGCGGCCGGCGATCACCAATTCCAGCCGGCGTTGTTTGAGGTCGAGGCGATCCAATAGGGCGCGGTCGATTAGCGTTTGGTCCACTGGCTCCTCGTCAACCTCCGGCGGGGGTGGGCGCTCGGCACGAAAGGGGGCGAAGCGGCCCTCGCGGTCGATGTCGCCGGTGAGGGTGGCCAGGGCGAGCTTGGCGATCTGTTCGGCGTTGAGGAGCTGGATCAGGGTTTGCTGCTCGGTGGCCACCTCGGTCTCGGAGCGCAGGGCCTCGACCTCGAGCGCCTCGCCGATCTCAACCCGGGTGCGGGCCAGGCTCAGGTGCTCTTGGGCGGTCTCCAGGGCCCGGCGGCGCAGCTCCACCTGCCGCTCCACCGCCAGGACGTTGTAGTAGGCCAGGGTGACCGCGGTGTGCAGCATCTCTTCGAATTCTTTGAAGCGCAGCTCGGCGATGTCGACCGTGTCGTAGGCGTTGAGCAATAGCGGCACGGCACGGCCGCTGAACAGTACCCAGGTGAACCTGCCGCTCATCTCGAAGCGGTCTTGGCGTTGGATGGTGATCGGGTCCGGTGCTTCGATCTCCATGCCGAAGGCGTCGAGGGTTTCTTGGAAGCCGCTGAGGAATTCTTCGAAGGATAGCTCGATCTCCTTGTCGAAGTAGGTCAGGCCGAGGCTGAAATCGACGGTGGGCATGAGGACGCCCCAGGCCTTGCGGGAGAGGTAGGAGGCTTTGGCGAGGGCTTCGCGGCCGATGCGGAGGTCGAAGTTGTTGCGGTCGGCGCGGGCTAGGGCGGCGGGGCGGGTTAGGCGGGGGGGCGATGGTGGGTTTCGGGTTGGGTCTCGGGTTGGGTCTCGGGTTGGGCTTCGGGTTGGGTTTCGGGTTGGGTTTCGGCTTCGGCCTCCGTTTCGGCTCCGGCCTCCGTTTCGGCCCCGGCCTCCGTTTCGGCTTCGGCCTCCGTTTCGGCTTCGGCCTCCGTTTCGGCCCCGGCCTCCGTTTCGGCTTCGGCCTCCGTTTCGGCTTCGGCCTCCGTTTCGGCTTCGGCTTCGGCTTCCGGTCGTGGGGCCTCCGCGGGTGGTAGCGGTACAGGTGCTGGGGCGCCGTCCCGGGGCAGGATGCGCAGGCCCTCCCCCTCGGTGCCCGAGCCAGCGGCGATCAGGGCGATCGCTAGCAGGAACCTCATGGCTCCACCGGCTGGTTTCCGGCGTCGTCGGCGGGCGGAGCGGCGCCCGCTAGTCGTCTCAGCCAGACCTCGAAGTCGTCGAAGATTGAGTAGAGGACCGGCACCACCAGCAGGGTGAGCACCGTTGCCACGACCAGACCGGAGATCACAGCCACGCTCATGGGCCGCCAGAATTCGGAGCTGCGGCCACCTACCTGCAGACTGAAATCGAAAAAATCGAACGAGATGCCAAAGGCCATGGGCAACAAGCCGAGCACGGTGGTGATCGCGGTGAGCAGGACTGGGCGCAGGCGAACCAGGCCCGCCTCCACCAAAGCCTCGGTCCGCGAAATACGCCGCCGGCGGACCACCCGGATGTAGTCGACCAACACGATGGCGTTGTTCACCACCACCCCGGCGAGCGAGATCATCCCGAGACCGGTCATGATGATGCCGAAGGGGAGCTGGAGGAGGAGCTGGCCCCAGAAGACGCCGATCAGGGAGAGCAGCACCGCCAACATGATGATGGTTGGCAAAAAGACCGAGTCGAACTGGGTGACCAGGATCAAGGCAATCAAGAACAGACCGATGATGAATGCCTTGAGCAGGAATGCCTGGGACTTCTCGAGCTCCTTGTTCTCGCCGGTGAGCGCCAGCGCGTATCCGGCGGGCAACTCCAGGCCAGCGAGGTTTGCGGTAACATCTTCTAGCGCGCTGGCGGCCAAGCGGCCTTCGACATTGCCCTTGATGGTGACGACCCGTTCATAGTCCTTGTGGCGGATGGCGCCCTTGCCCCCGCCGGTGAGGATTCTCGCCACCTCTCGGATCGGGATCAGCTTGGGGAGCGGGTCGGATCCCTTTTTGCCGACGTTGATCATCAGTGCTTCCACATCATCGAGCCGGTCCCGGTAGTCGGCGGCGAGCCGAACCGTGATGTCGTATTCATCTTCGCCGTCGCGCAGCACGCTGGCCTTGGTGCCGTTGATGGCGGTGCGGACCGTGGAGGCGATCATGCCGATGTCAGCGCCGGCGAGCTTGGCCCGCTCGCGGTCGACCTCGATGCGCAGCTCGGTGCGGCCGGTCTGGAAATCATCCTTGAGGTCGACGATGCCTTCGATGGAGCTGATGCGATCTCGGACCCGTTGGGTGAGCTCGCCGAGGCGGTGAAAGTCGTCGCCGGACAGCTCGATCGAGATGGGGGCTCCGGTGGGCGGCCCGAAGCGCTCTTTTTGGATCTCGAAGCGGGCGCCGGGGATCTCATCGAGCCAGGCGCGCATTTGATCCACGGTGGCCTGGACCGGCTGCACCCGCTGATCGCGGTCGACGAAGTCGATGGAGATGCGCGCCAGGTGGGGCGAGTTGCCGCCCTTGGCGATACGGCCGCTGCCGGCGGAGCATATGTCGGCCACAAAGTGCTCGATGTCGGGGAGGCCCGAGAGTTTCTCCTCGATGCGGGCGGCGATCTTGTCCGTGACCTCCAGACGGGTGCCGTCGCCGGCGTCGATGACGAGAAAGGCCTTGCGCGGCGACACGGACGGGAAGAACTCCACCCCGAGGTCGGCTGCCGAGAAGATGGCGAAGGTGAGGCCACCGACCACGGCGCCGATTCCCAGCGTTAGCCAACGCCGGGTGATCGCGGCGCGCAAGGTGCGCTCGTAGGCGCGCAACAAGCGCTCCACCCGGGGGTGGGCTCGGGTGGGTGGCCGGGCTTTCAAGAAGGTGGCGGCGGTCACCGGGGTGATCACCAGCGCCACGAACAACGAGGCCGAGAGCGTGATGATCAGAGTCTGGGGCAGAAAGCCCATGAACTCGCCGTACATGCCGGGCCAGAAGAGCAGCGGGAAGAAGACCGCGACCGTGGTGAGGGTCGAGGTGAAGACCGGCCAGGCCACCTCGCGGGTGCCGTCGAGGGCCGCGCGGGTCGCGTCCTTGCCGTCGTTGGCGTGCCGGTAGATGTTCTCCACGATCACGATGGCGTTGTCGACCAACATGCCGAGGGCCAGGATCAGGGAGAACAACACCACCATGTTGAGGGTGACGTCGAGGGCGGCGAGCACCACGAAGGAGATCAACATCGACAGCGGGATGGCGATACCGACCAACACGCTGTTACGAAAGCCCATGGCGACCATGACCACCAGGATCACCAGGATCAGGCCGGTCATGATGCCGTTCTCCAGCTCCTTGACGATGTCCCGGATGTCATCGGATTGATCGCCGAGGATCACCAGCTCGGTTCCCTCCGGCAACCATGCCTCGGCCGCGGTGAGCTCGGCCTTGATGGTCTCGGCGAGGGCGAGCAAGTTGGCACCGGGCCGCTTGGTGATCGACAGGGAGACGTTATGGCGGCCGCCTAGGCGCGAGATGGAGGTGAGGTCCTTGAAGGCGTCCCGGACTTCGGCCAGATCGCCGAGGTGGATCGGCACGCCGCCGCGGACCTCGACCACGATCGAGCGGATTTCATCCACCGACGTGTATTCCCCGGGCACCCGCACCACGAAGGAAGCGTCGCCGACGTCGACGTTGCCCCCCGGCATGTTGACGCTCGCGCCTCGCACGGCCTTGACCACCTTGCGCAGGGAGATCCCCAGGTGTTGCAAGCGCCCCGGGTCGACCCGGACTTGGATTTCCCGCTCGACGCCGCCAGCGAGCTCGACATCGAGCACCCCCGGCACCAGCTCCAGCTTCTCCTGCAGCTCCTCGGCGGTGCGCCGCAGTCGGATCACGCTGTAGGCACCGGTGACGTTGACGATCATGACGGGAAAGTCGGTGGTGTTGATCGCCTTGATCGTCGGCTCCTCGGCGTCCTTGGGCAGCCGCGACCGGGCGAGGTCGACCTTGTCGCGCACCTCCTGCTTGGCCTCGTCGAGGTTCACGTCGCTGGTGAAGCGGATGACGATGATCGAGGCGCTCTCGGCGGAGGTGGAGGTCACGTAGTCGAGGTCTGAGATCTCCTTGAGCTCCTTTTCGAGGGGGCGGGTGACCAGCGACTCGATGTCCTCGGGGCTGACGCCGGGATAGAGGGTCTGCACCACGATCACCGGGATCTCGACCTCCGGGATGGATTCGCGGGGCAGCAACGAATAGGTGCCGAGGCCGCCGGCCACCAGCAGCGCGATCAATACGTAGACGCTTGTCCGGTGGGATACGGCGATCTCGGAGATCTTCATCCGGGGCTACTCAGGACGTAGGGCGTCGTGGGCCGCCGGGGAGGGCTTGGCCACGGCGGCCTCTGCGGGCT
>JAUUZB010001052.1 GCA_030590185.1 Deltaproteobacteria bacterium | reverse complement strand
AGGGCCACCACAGAACTGGGAATTGCAAAGCAGAGTGAGATACAAGACCTTATCGAGGAGTTTAACGGGCAGCAGGTCAATGGTATACTTTTTGGGATAGAAGGGATGGTGACCTTGCCCTCACCACAACCGTACTTCGTGCCGGTCAGACCCAGCCGGTCGCGGAGCACCCACAGGAGGGGCTCGTCGGGTTCGGCGGACACCTCGTGGGGCTCGCCGTTGACGTTGAGCGTTCGTGTAATCTTGGCCATTCGCCATGTTCTCCCTGTTCGGACCGTGGTTTCTCCATCCGGCCGATGACTGAGACGACGCAGAGAATACGGGTAATGACCGGTTGTCGTCCAGCTGTGACCAGCACCCTGTAGAATCCGGACCGACTTCGGCCGATCAATACCGAGATCGGCGTGCCTCGATGCTCGAAGGAGGGGAGACACGATGCACCTGAGCTGCAATTCCATGATGCTCGTATTCCTGGTTGTTACCTCGACTGCCATGGCCGGCGTTACCGAACCGGTCGCCGCGCAGGGCATGACGGCAGCTCAGGCGAAGATCCTCGAGGCCGGCCTCGAGGACACCTTCGCCGCCGAGTGGCTGGAGGTGCTGTGCGACTCCATCGGACCCCGGCTCACCGGTTCCGTCGAGATGGATGCGGCGGCCGACTACGCGGTGAAGACCATGCGCGAGGCTGGTTTCGATTCCGTGTGGACAGAGCCGGTGATGGTGCCCCACTGGGTGCGTGGGTCTGAGTGGGTGAGGATGACCGCGCCGGTGTCGGGGGAGCTGACGATGACCGGGCTCGGTCGCAGCGTAGGCACACCACCCGAGGGCATCGAGGCCGAGGTGCTGGTGGTCAGCGGCCTCGAAGAGCTTGAGCGCCGGGCGAGCGAGGCCAAGGGCAAGATCGTGCTCTTCAACCCGGACTGGGAAGGCTACGGCTCGGTTGTGAAGTATCGCGTTGGCGGCGCTTCCATGGCCGCGCGCCACGGAGCGGTGGCGGCCCTGGTCCGCTCGGCCACCGACGTCAGCCTGGCCACCCCGCACACCGGGGTGATGCGCTACGAGGACGATGTGCCGAAGATCCCCACAGCGGCGATCACCGTGGAGGACGCCGCACGTTGTGACCGCCTGGCTCGCCGAGGCGTGACCGTCCGGGTGCGGCTCATGATGGAGGCGCAGAATCTGGAGGACCGCGAGCAGGTGAACGTCATCGGCCAGCTGCGTGGCCGCGAGCTGCCCGATGAGATCGTCGTGATCGGGGCACACTTGGACTCGTGGGACGTGGGCGCCGGCGCCCACGACGACGGCGCCGGCTGTGCCATCACCCTCGCTGCTGCTCGCCTGCTCAAGACGCTCGAGCTGCGTCCCCGCCGCACCATCCGCGTCGTGCTCTTCGTCGGCGAGGAGCAGGGCGGGTTCGGGGCCGACGCCTACCTCGAGGCCCACCGCGACGAGCTGGGTCGACACGTGGCCGCCCTCGAGAGCGACTCGGGCTGCTTTGCCCCGGACGGGTTCTCCGTGCGAGGCGACGCCTCCATCATCGACAGGATCGCCGCCATGGCCGCGCCCCTGTCCGCCATCGGCGCCGACCACGTGCGCGAAGGGTGGGCCGGCGTCGACATCGGCCCCATCGTCAAAGAAGGCGTGCCGGGAATCGGCCATCGCGTCAAAGGCGAGCACTACTTCGACTACCACCACAGCCCGGCCGACACCTTCGACAAGATCGACCCCACCGAGCTGGCCCAAAACGTAGCCGGCGTGGCCGCCCTGGTTTGGGCCATCGCCGAGGAAGGCCTACCCCGAGCCCCGAGCGAATCCGATCAGTAACCCAGCGCCTCTCACCTTCAAAAGATGGGAGCATCGCCCCACTCCGGGGCTGAGAGCCTCCCGTGTCGCACGCCGACCACCCACGGCGGCAGAAACCTGCCGAGCGCCCGCGTGGTTGGTTGGTTTTTTGGTTGGTTGTTGTTTTGGTTGGGTCGTTGGTGGTGGGTATGTCGTGAGGATGGTTGGTGGGGCGGGCTGCTTCCGGCAGTTTCTGGAGGCATCATCTGCCTCGGTGGCGAACTGTATGACACTGTGGCTGAGATTGCAAGCTCTGGCGGGAAGAAGAGTCTTTCAGCGCCAAGAGTCGGGATCGTGGACGCATTGACGAAAATTCTTCTCGCCAGGCCGCGATCGACGCCGACGCGTTACGTGACGATTGTCACAACGATTGATCATATGCTCTTATGCGCGAATAATCATGTGTTAGAAAAGGAGTGGCTCTTGTTGTCAGCGTTGTTTTTGGAGATAAATTCTCAAAAACAGAAGGCAACGACGACGATCGAGGACGAGGCTGGCAGAGATACCCCGCAGGCCCGTCCGGAAAGGTGGTCTGGATGCGACACATCGACCGGCGGAAGTTCGTCAACTACTGCATCGGGTCGGCGGCAGTTCTCGGCCTGGACCAGACGATCCTCGGCCGATTGCGCGAGGCGGAGGCGACTGGCTTCGCGGACCTGCCCACGGTGATCTGGCTGGCGGCGTCCAACTGCACCGGCTGCACGGTGTCGCTCGCCAACCTGGAAGGCGACTCGGCGCCGACGGACATCGGCGACCTGTTGCTGAACACCATCGACCTCGCCTACCACCCCAACCTGATGGGGGCGGCTGGCGACCTCGCGGTGTCGACCCTGCACGCGGCTTCGTCGGGAGACTACGTCCTTGTCGTTGAGGGCGGCATTCCGACCGCGTTCGGCGGCAACGCCTGCATGCTGTGGACAGAGAACGGCCACGACGTCACCGCCCAGGAGGCGGTGACGGCGCTCGCGCCCGGCGCCATGGCGGTTCTCGCGGT
>JAUUZB010001009.1 GCA_030590185.1 Deltaproteobacteria bacterium | reverse complement strand
GGGGCCTCAGTCCGATCAAGGCGGCCGAGATCGCCGAGAGCCTCGGTATCAAGGTCTACACCATCGGCGCCGGCACCCGCGGCAAGGCGCCCTTCCTGGTCGAGTCGGTGTTCGGCAAACAGATCGTCATGCGCGAGGAGCCGATCGACGAGAAGACCCTCGAGCGGGTCGCTGAGATCACCGGCGGGCTCTATTTCAGGGCTGAGGATGAGGATGCCCTCGAACAGATCTACGCGCGGATCGACGAGTTGGAGAAGACCGAGATCGAGACCAAGACCTTCATGGACTATGACGAGCGCTTCGGGTGGTTCGTGATCCCGGCGCTGTTGTTGCTGGCCCTCGAGGTGTTGCTCCTCGGGACCCGGCTGAGGAAGATCCCGTGATCCGTCTGCCGCGACTCATCGGTGCCGCCGCAGCGACGGTCGCCCTCGCCGGTTGCGACGTGAAGGTCGGGCGGGTCGAGATGCTGTGGTTGTTGTGGGCCCTGCCGGTGATGGTGGCCTTCTACATCTACGTCTTCCGAACCAAGACCCGACTGTTGTCGCGGTTCGTGACGCCGGAGATGTACCTACGCCTCGGCACCGGGGTGGGGCGGTCACGCCAGGTTTTCAAGGCGGCGCTAGTGGTCCTGGGCATAGCGTTCGCTATCCTCGCCCTGGCCGAGCTCAGGTACGGCTTCACCTGGGAGGAGGTGCAGCGCAAGGGGGTCGACATCGTGATCACCCTCGACGTCTCCGATAGCATGTTGGTGGAGGATGCCGAGAGCGGCGGGCGCTTGACCCGGCTCGAGCGGGCCAAGCGCGAGATCACAGACCTGCTCAACATGCTGGAGGGCGATCGCATCGGCCTGGTCGCCTTTGCCGGCACCGCGTTCATCGAGTGTCCGCTCACCCTCGACTACAGCGCGGCTGAGGTTTTTCTCGAGGCCCTCGATACGGATCTGATCCCGGTCAAGGGCACCGCCATCGGCGCGGCGATCGAGGAGTCGGTGGCCGCCTTTGAGGGCGGGCGCGGGGAGTCCAGAGCCGTCATCCTGATCACCGATGGTGAGGATCACTCAGGCAAGGCGCTCGAGATGGCAGAGAAGGCCAAGCTCGCCGGGGTGCGGATCTTCACCATCGGCATCGGGCGCGACGAGGGCTCGCCCATCCCAGCGCCCGGGGGCGGATTTCGCCGCGACCGGGAGGGGGAGATGGTGCTCAGCCGACTCGACGAGCCGACCCTGCAGAAGATCGCGTTGGCCACCGGTGGGCGGTACGTACGCTCGGTGACCGGGGACGTTGATCTCGAAAAGATCTACCTGCAGGGGATCAAGGCGACCCTCGAGGACCAGGAGTTGGGGAGCAAGCGGCGCAAGCGCTGGGAAGAGCGTTTCCAATGGTTCCTCGGTTTGGCGATTCTCGCCTTGGCCCTCGAGCCGTTGATCGGGGAACGCCGGCGGCGTAGACGCGCCAAGGGAAGCGAAGGATGAAGGGCACGGCGATGAAGGTCACGGGGGCGCGCTGGTTGGCCCTGAGTCTGGGCTGGGCCGTGATGATGGCGGCCCCGCTCTGGGGCAGCTCGACGGCGGCTGCACAGCCGCAGCCCCCCGTGGATACCAATCCCCCGCCGGATGCGGACCCGCCGTCCCCAGGTCCGGCGCCACGTCAGGTTGATGACCCCTTCGACGCCTTTGAGGCTGGCCTCTACGATCAGGCGCTGCAAAAATTCGTGAATCGCCAGGTGGAGCGGCCCGAGGATCCGGCCCTGATGATGAACATCGGCGCGGCCCACTATGAGATGAAAAACTACCCAGAGGCGGAGAAGGCATTCGGCAACGCCGCGCTCGCTGGGGATGACGCCATGCGGGCCAAGGCGCTCTACAACCTGGGCAACCTGGCCTACCGCCAGGGCAAGCTCCAAGATGCCATCGCCCGGTATCAGGCCACCCTCGAGCTCAACCCAGAGGATGAGGACGCCAAGTTTAACCTGGAGTTTGTGCGCGATGAGATCCGGCGGCGCCACGAGGAGGCCCAGAAACGCCAGGAGGAGCAGCAACAACAGCAGCAGCAGCAGCAGCAGGATCAGCAGCAGCAAGAGCAACCACAGCCGAGCGAGGAACCCGACTCCGACAAGGATGGGCTCTCCGACGCTCTCGAGAGGTCTGCGGAGAACCCGACCGATCCGAACAATGCAGACACCGATGGGGATGGCCTCAAGGATGGTCAGGAGGACGTGAACCAGAACGGCAAGGTCGATGGGCAGGAGACCGACCCGAACAAAAAGGATACGGACGGGGACGGGATCTCCGACGCCGAGGAGGCCGAACAGCAAGAGGAACAGCAGCAACAGCAAGGCCAGGGCGAGCCGCAGCCCCAGGAGGGACTCACCCCAGAGCAGGCGGAGCGCTATCTGCAAGCCCTCGAGGAGGGCCGGCCCGAACGCCGGCAACCGAGTCGCGGCAAACGTCGACGCCCGGCTAAGGATTGGTGATCGTGACGCGAGCCATGATCATGGCGGTGCTGGTGGTGCTGCCCGGCGTGACCCAGGCCGCGGGCATCAAGGCGACGGTCGACCGCAGCCAGGCCACGACCCAGGAGCAGATCCGCTTCACCCTGACCGTGGAGGGCGGGCAACCCGCGAGCCCACAGTTGCCGCCCCTCGATGACTTCACGGTGCACGCCGCTGGCACCTCGCGCCAGTTTCAAATCATCAACGGCAAGACCAACAGCAGCATCGTGTTCAACTATGTCCTGGTCCCCAAGCGAGCCGGCACCTTCATCATCGGTGCGGCCCGTGTCGAGGTCGACGGCAAGCTGTACGCCAGCAAGCCGTTCAGGGTGAAGATTGTGCCGGCGGGCGCTGCGGTTGGCTCCGGCCAGTCCGACCTCTTTGTCACCGCCCGCGTCTCCAACGACAAGCCGTTCGTGGGCGAGCAGGTGATTTACACCCTGCGCTTCTACAACCGCCTGCGCCTCGCCCAGGGCAACGC
>JAUUZB010000095.1 GCA_030590185.1 Deltaproteobacteria bacterium | reverse complement strand
CATGCAGGCAAAAACGCAAACACCGTCCAGGCATGTGTTGGGGTACGCACAGGAGCCCGGGGCGTCGAGACAAGCCTCCCCGACGGCCGCCGGCGTTTCGCACCCGAGGTCGGGGGAACAGAAGAACCCCTCGGCGCAGTAGTAGGAATAGCCGTCGAACAAACAGGGGCCGGTCTCGGGCATGGGCTGGCATTCGGGTCGGTCGGGCGTTTCGATGTTGCAGTAAAAACCAAGGGCACAGGCGTATCCACCCGCGCACGGCCCGCTCTGGGGCAGCTCCACGCAGTGGCTCTCGGCCGGGTCGCAATAGAGGTTGTAGGAATCCCACACGCATGGGCTGTCGGCGCTGCAGGCGAGGCTGGTTGACTGGCAGCCGGCCTGATCGCCGTCAAAGGCCCAGCACAGATCGATCAGCTCCGCGTCGGCGAGACAGGCGTAGCCCTCGTCACACTGCTGACCCACGCTGTACATGTCGGTACAGGACTCGCCCCGCCCGACCCGGCCGCAGGCGTTGTCGATGCAACGGAAAGAGCCGATGCAGTCGAGATCGTCGCGGCAGTAATCACCGGGACCGCCGGGGACCGCGCAGATCAGGCTGCCCATGGCCTCGAGGGGACGGCAGGTGGCGCAGCCCGCGCAGCGATCATCCATGGTGCACGCCTCCCCGAGGGGCGTGGGGACCGGCTCGCACTGGGCAAACCAATACTCGGGATAATAGTGGCAGTTCCCCGAAGCGCATTCCTCATGGGCGTAGCAGGCCTCGAAGTTGACGAGCCCCGGAACGCAGGTCCCGCCAAAACAGGCGAAGCCACTCTCGCAGCGGGTGTAGAGGATGCAGGGCTCCCCAGCGGCGAGGGGCGCCATGCAGCGCGCCGAGTCGTAGAGCGTCGGGGCGCCGCACAGGGAGCCGTCCACGCAGTCCCAATCCGCGACACAGGGCTGGCCGATCGGGGTGGCGGCGGCGATGAAGTCGGTGCAGTCACCGTCGCGCAGGGCCGCCCAATCGCTGCCCGGCGATTGGCTCGGATCGGCGAGCAGGTAGTTGGGATGCTGGGCCCGCAACACCCGGGACTGGGCCATGCAGCGATGGGCCGCGGTCCAATCGATAGTGATGCGACCGGCGGCGTGGGAGGCGAGCAGATCCTCAGCCCAGGCGTAATCGCTGGAGCCGGGGCGGCAGGAGCTGGGGACCCCGTCCTCCATCCAGGTCAGGAGGCTCGGGTGCGCGCCGTCGTGACAGATGTTGCCCTCGTAGGATTCCCGGTTGAGGTGGAGGATGCAGATCTCCTCGGCGGACAGCTCGTCGCTGCGCAGCAGACATTGGTCGCTGCCCCCGAGATCGCACAGGCCGCTGAAGCAATCGTCGTGGCTGGCGCAGGTCTGACCCACATCGCAGCGCCGGCAGGTGGCCCCGCCGCAGTCGGTGTCCGACTCGTCGTTGTTCGCGACACCATCGCGGCACTCGTCAGCACAAACGCCGTTGAGACATTCGAGTCCTGGGGCGCAGTCGGAGTCGAGGAGGCAGGCGGCGTCGAGGTCACACAGCGGGCAGATCGCCCCGCCGCAGTCGACGTCGGTCTCGGTGCCGTTGGTCGTGCCATCGGAGCAGGAGGCGGTGCAGATGTCGTCGAGGCAGATGGTCAACCCGAGGCAGTCGCCGCTCGACAGGCAACCCTGGCCAGGCCCACACGGACAGCAGGTGCCCCCGCCGCAGTCGACCCCGGTCTCGTCGTCGTTTTGGAGTCCGTCGCCGCAGGCATCGACACAGATGTCGCCAGCGCCGCAGGTGAGACCGGCGGCGCAGTCGCTCGAGCTGTTGCAGTCCTCGCCCATGATGCAGCCGGGGCACTCGGTCCCGCCGCAGTCGATGTCCGACTCGTCGTCGGTGACGCGGCCGTCCAGGCAGTGCTCGGTACAGAGGAAGGCCACGCTGCAGGTGAGCTCCCCGGCGCAGTCCCCGTGGTTGGTGCAGGACTCGCCCTCGCCGCACAGCGGGCAGATGTCGCCGCCGCAATCGACGTCGGTCTCGTCCTGGTTCTGCACCCCGTCGTCGCAACTACTGGCCGCGCACCCGGAGGTGTCGAAGGTGCAGGTAAACTCGTGGCAGTTCAGGGTGCCGCCGCCAAAGGGCTCGATCCCGGCGCAGGTTTCGCCGGCGAGGTCGTTGCTGTCGCAATCCTCACCGGCCTCGGCCACGGCGTTGCCACACACAGGGGGCTCGCTGGCCACGCAGTCGGAGGTGTCAAAGATGCAGGTCACCTCGTTGCAGGCGAGGCTGCCGCTGGCGAAACCGAGACCGACACAGGTTTGGGCGGCGAGGTCGGTGCCGTCGCAGTCCTCGAGGATGTCCCGGGCAGCGTCACCGCAGGTCGGTCCGGTGCCGGTGCAGGCGCTGGTGTCGAATGTACAGGTAGCGTCGTCGCAAGCGAGGCTGCCGCCGTCGTAGCCGCCGGCCACGCAGGTTCGGGATCTCAGATCTACGCCGTCGCACTGCTCCTCACCCTCGGCGACGCCATCGCCGCACGTCGGGCCGTAGACGCAGCCGGCAAAGTCGTAGAGACAGTCGCCGGTGCATGCCAGCTCCCCGCCAAAGGGCGCGCCTAGGCCGGTGCAGGTTTCACCGGCGAGCTCGGTGCTCTCGCATTGCTCGTTGGGGTCGAGGGTCCCGTCGCCACAAAAGCTGGTAACACCGCCGTTGCCGCCGTTGCCGCCGACGCCACCGTCACCTCCGGACCCACCGGTCCCGTCCTCCCCCTGCTCACAAGCACAAAGAGTGACGACCCACAGCGCCGCCAACGGGGCGCCCAAGAACCACATCGAAGACCGCATGAGAACCTCCGAGAAGGGTAGAGATCTGATCGGTAGAGATCTGATCGTCAAGAGCTCCGGTCGATGGACGCCGCTGCGGCCTCCCCCAAAAAAAAACGGCGGCGCCCGGGGGGAATTCCTCCGGGCGCCGCCGATGACTCACAGATTACTCGGCGTTGGAGCCCGCATCGGCCCCTGCCTGCTCGCGCTCACGCTCGTCGATGATCGCCTGCCGGCGGGACAAGCGGATCTTGCCCTTATCCTGGCCGATCACCTTGACCACGACCTCATCCCCCTCCTGCAGAACGTCCTCGACGCTCTTGACCCGCTTCTCGGCGAGCTCGGAGATGTGAACCAGACCGTCGGTGCCCGGGAAGATCTCGACGAAGGCGCCGAAATCGGTGATCTTGCGGACGTTGCCCAGATAGAGCTTGCCCATCACCGCTTCCTGGGTGAGGTCCTGGACCATCTTGATGGCGCGCCGGGCGCCTTCGCCTTCGGTGCTGGCGATGGTCACGGTGCCATCGTCGGCCACGTCGACCTGGGCGCCGGTGCGGGCCACGATGTCCCGAATGACCTTGCCGCCTGGTCCAATCACGTCGCGGATGCGATCGACCTTGATGTTGATGGTGGTAATTCGCGGGGCGCACTCGGCGAGGTCGCCGCGCGGCGCGTCGATGGCCTTGTCCATCTCATCGAGGATGTGCAGCCGACCCTCGCGGGCCTGACCGAGGGCCTGCTCGAGGATCTCGCGGCTGACGCCGTCGATCTTGATGTCCATCTGGATGGCGTTGATGCCGTCACGGGTGCCGGCAACCTTGAAGTCCATGTCGCCGATGTGGTCCTCGTCGCCGAGGATGTCGGAGAGGATCGAGATGTCGTCCCCCTCCTTGATCAGCCCCATGGCGATGCCAGCGACCGCCTTCTTGAGCGGCGCGCCGCCGTCGAACATGGCGAGGGAGCCACCGCAGACCGAGGCCATCGACGAGCTGCCGTTGGACTCGAGGATCTCGCTGAGGATCCGCACCGTGTAAGGGAAATCGTCGTCCGACTCGAACACCGATTCGATCGACCGCCGCGCCAAGGCGCCATGACCGAGCTCGCGCCGGCCGGCGCCGCGGAGGAACTTGGCCTCGTTGACGCTGAAGGGCGGGAAATTGTAGTGCAGCATGAACTTGCTGAAGTGCTCCTCGTGGAGCCCTTCGACCCGCTGCTCATCCTTGCGGGTGCCGAGGGTCAGGGTGACCAGGGCCTGGGTCTCGCCGCGCGTAAACAGCGCCGAGCCGTGGCAGTTGGGCAGGATCCCGACCTCGCAGGTGATCGGCCGGACGTCGGTGAGGCCGCGGCCGTCCATGCGGACCTTGTCCTTGGCGATTTGCCCGCGGACCAGGGTCTCCTTGAGGGAGCTGAAGACCGACTTGATGTCGCCGATGTGATCCGCGAGGCTCTCGTCGTCCGCGATCAAGGTCTCGATGACCGACGCCTTGGCCGCGTCGAGGGCGGCGTAGCGGGGCAGCTTCTCTTTGACGCTGTAGACTTCCTTGAGCTTCGGCAGCGCCAGATCGCGCATCTTGGCTTCGAGGCCGTCCGGCAGCACGCGGGGGGCGTCGGGGGAGAGCTTGTCCTTGCCGCACTCCTTTTGGAGCTCCTCTTGGGCGTCGAGCAGGGGCTGGATCGCCTGGTGGCCGAACAGCAGGGCGTCGACAGCCGCCTCTTCGCTGATCTCGTTGCCGCCACCCTCAACCATGACGATGGCGTTGCGGCTCGCCGACATGAAGATGTTCAGGTCGGCCTTTGCCTGCTCGTCCCAGCTCGGGTTGGCGATCAGCTCGCCGCCCACCCGGGCCACGCGCACGCCAGCGATCGGGCCGGCAAAGGGAATGGCCGAGATGCCGAGGGCCGCTGAGGCGCCGATCATGGCGAGCGGGTCGGCTGGGTGATCAACGCTGGCGGAGTAGACGGTCGCGATGATCTGCGACTCGTGGAACCAACCCTCCGGGAAGAGGGGCCGGATCGAGCGGTCGATACAACGGGAGGTGAGGGTCTCGTGCTCGCGGGGCCGAGCCTCGCGCTTGAAGTAACCGCCCGGGATGCGGCCGGCGGCCGAGGTTTTCTCCTGGTAGTCGACGGTTAGGGGGAGAAAGCCGACGCCCTCGCGCTTGTCCTTGGAGGCCCCCGCGGTCACCAGGACCATGGTGCCGCCGCAGCTGACGAGCACGGAGCCGGAGGCCTGCTTGGCGAACCGCCCTGTCTCGAGGGTGATAGTTTTGCCGCCGACTTCGACGGTCTTGACGATTATACTCATGAGTTTTGGTCTTCCTATCTGGCGGCCATTGGTAATAGTCGCGTGGCGCCCACCCTGGGGCGCCATTGGCCGCACAATCGCGTGTGCCTACCTTTTGAAAATGGCTCGCGGGGCTGCCCGCGGGCAGCGGGCCCGGGAGCGAACCTACTTGCGCAGGCCGAGTCGCTGGATCAGCGTGCGATACCGCTCGGCATCCTTACGCTTGAGGTAGCCCAGCAGGCTCTTGCGTTGACTCACCAGCATCAGCAGTCCCCTGCGGCTGTGGTGGTCCTTCTTGTGAAGCTTGAAGTGGTCGGTCAGTCCATTGATGCGCTCGGTGAGGAGCGCTACCTGCACCTCGGGTGACCCCGTGTCGCCCGGGTGGGTTTGAAATCCCTCGACGATCTCCGTCTTTTTTTCCGTAGCCAACGCCATGGTATTACCCCTCAAATTGGTGTGATTGATGCGCGAGAGTCCCCGGCGTGGTGGAGAAACCGCAATTCTGGCGGGCTACTATGGGATTGGGTGTCATCAGTCAAGGGGAGGAGCGGCGAGCTGGGAGAGGCGTTCCCGGAGCAGGCGGTCGATCGCCTGGCGCTCGGTATGCAACGCCATCAACACCAGATCGCCGGGCTCAGCCATCTCGAGCGCTCGTTCCATGACCTCCACTTCGGATGGGCAGATGGTGACGACATCCCCAAACCCGAGCGACGCAAAACAATCGCGAAAGACGGACGGCACCTCGCCCGGCTCACGCCCGCGCCGATACTGCGCGAGATCACGCACGAAAATATGGGCTGGTTTTGCATCGGCGATGGTAGCGCACAGGCCGCGAATGTCCTCGTTGCTGCGGTCGCCGGCTTGGGCGGTGCTGACAAACAGGCGCCCCGGCTGACGCTCCAACATGCGCGCCGTCATCCCGATCATGGCGGTGAGACCGTGCGGGTTGTGGCCAAAGTCGAGGATGACCCGCACGCCGTCCACGTCACGCACCTCGGCACGCCCCGGGTTGTCGGCGCGATGAAGGCCAAAGGTGCGCAGCCCATCGGCGATGGTTGGTAGGTCGATGCCGACGGCGCTCGCTAGCGCCGCAGCCCCGAGGGCGTTGAGGGCGTTGTGCCGGGCCGCGCCTCCGATGGTCGCCGGGATTTCGGCTACCCCCATCAGGGTTTCCCGTTGCCGCCCGATGCAGCGCAGGAGAATCTCCTCCTCCAATAACCACGCCTCGCCACCCGCCTGGAGATGAGCCGTGATGAGCGGTGCACCCGGGTCACCACCGAACCACACCACCGGCGCGACAAAGAGCGCCGCGGTGTCGAGCCCGGCGAGATGGGGTTCGTCGGCACACAGCACCACGCGACCCTCGCTGTGCACGACGCGGCCGACCGTGGCCTTGACCCCCGCCATGGCCGGCACGTCGTCGATGCCGTACTCACCCAAGTGATCCGCATCGACGTTAGTGACGATCGCCGCATCGGCCCGTGGGACTCCGAGGCCGCGCCGCAGGATGCCGCCGCGGGCGGTCTCGAGAACGGCGAAGTCTACCTCGGCGTGGCGCAACACCGTCCGGGCGGCGCCCGGCCCGGTCCAGTCGCCCTCTTCGACCAACTCCCCGTCCATGTACACGCCGTCGCTCGAGGTGTTGCCGGGGAGATAGCCGGCCTGTTTGGCGATGCGGGCGAGCATCCTCGAGGTCGTCGTCTTGCCGTTGGTCCCGGTGATCAACGCGATCGGGATAGAACGCCGCGCTCGCCAATCGACCTCCGTCACCTCTGGCAGGGCGTCGGCTGGCCAGGTGACCGCGAACCGGCCGTGCCCCACGGAGACCTCGTCGTCATCCCACAAAAACGGCACGTCGCGCCGCGCCGCTTCCGCTTGCAACGCCATCAAGGCCGGCTGACGAGCCGCGGCCAGCGCGGCGATCAGCTCGTCGCCCAGCTCCGCCGCCTCAGGCACCGAGTCGTCTTCTACCAAGGCGATGGCGCGGTCGACCGCCCGGTCGTTGAGGTCGATGACCGGGTAGAGAAGATCGATCGGCGCCTCGATGGTCAGCGACAAACCACCCGGGTAACGACGCATGCCGAGGGGCGCCTCGGTCAGACCCGCCGCGACGCACAGGGCGCTCGCCTGGCGACGCCACTCATTGACGAAGCGGTCGACGCCCTCACTGTCCGCGTCAGCGGTCACCACCTCCGTGACCGCCGCCGGAAGGTCGGTCGCCAGGTTGAGTCCGGTGAGCCGACGTGAGCTCTGGCGGCGCATCAATCCTCGGCGGCGCGGGAGTAGCGCACGCCGCGTGCATCGGAGATCACCGATTGCCCCCCCACTTCGTGGATCTCGGCGATCGATGGCACCTGTTCCAGGGCCAGGTCGCCGACCCGCGAGGCGTCCGCCTCCTCCGGCTGCGCCTGTTCTTTGAAGTAGATGACCTGCTTCCAGGTGCGCGGGATCTCATCCGCAAACAGGAGCAACAGGTCGCCCGGCTTCGACGCCTCGAGGGCGGCGCGCACCGCGGTCTGCTCATCCGGGATGATCTCGATCTGATCCTTGGAAACACCATGCTCGCGCAGCGCGGCGGCGAGGAGCATCGGCACGGCGTCCCCATCGCGGCCGCGACGGTTGTCGTCGCTGCGTAGAAAGTAGCGGTCGAAGTGACCGGCGGCGGCGGTGCCAATGGCGGCGATATCCTGATCGCGTCGATCCCCCGGCGCTGCCAACAGACAGAGCTTGCGCCCCTGCGCGCCGACGTTGTCCGCGAGCTCGACCATGGCGCGCACCGCGGCCGGGTTGTGCGCGTAGTCCATGATCACCTTGAACGGCAACCCGTCGAAGATGTTCAGGCGTCCGGGGGTCTGGAAGTAGCTGGTATCGAAGGTGCGCAAGCCGTGGCGAATGTTCTCGGCCTTGACGCCCATGGCGTAGGCCATCACCGCGGCGAACATGGCGTTCTGCACGTTGTGGCGTGCCTTGCCCTCGAGGGTGGCGGGAATCAGATGGGTCCACAACAACGGCAGGTGGGTGCCGTGATCGTAGATCGTGATCATGTCGCCGTTGATCCCCTCCTCGAGCACCGCCGCGAGCCCACCGGCACGGATGTGTTGGCGCACCAGCTCGTGCTTGGGGTTGCGGGTGACATAGGCGATGCGGGCCGCCTCGGTGCGGTCCGCCATCAGCAGGCACAGGGGGTCGTCGGCGTTGAGCACCGCGCACTCGGTCGCCACCTCGACGACGATCCGCTTGATCTCGGCGAGCTGCTCGAGGGTGTCGATCCCCTTGAGGCCGAGGTGGTCCTCGTCGACGTTGAGCACCGCGCCGACGTCGCAGTTGCGGTAGCCCAAGCCGGCGCGCAACAGGCCACCGCGGGCCGTCTCCATCACCGCGAGATCGACGGTTGGATCCTGCAACACCATGCGCGCCGCCATCGGGCCGGTCATGTCACCGACGACCGTACGCTCACCATCGATGTAGACGCCGTCGGTGGTGGTCAACCCGACCGTCGCCCCTGACAT
>JAUUZB010000132.1 GCA_030590185.1 Deltaproteobacteria bacterium | reverse complement strand
GTGTGCCTCGCGATCCCGCAACACCAGCTTGGGGAGGGTCAGCAGCTGAAGGTAGCGGTCGAAGGAGATGTGCTCCCGCAAGCGAATGAGGCGGTCCACGTCTGCTTCATCGCGGATGGGCAGCGCGTCCTCCCCGTAGACCTCGGTGATCTTCGCCTGGTAGACCGCCGCGTCGGGCCCCTCGAGCAGGGCCATGAGCCGGGGGTAGATGAAGCTGGCCTCCAGCGATCCGGTGAGATGGGTGTGCTCGTCCTGGAAGGGCTGCGGAAAAGCGATGAGGATCTGCTCCAGCGCCTGTCCCACCGGATGCTGCAAGAGGATGTCGACCTTCACGGCGCCGCGCGCCAGCTCGAAGAGCAGCGTCCGAAACTCCGTGACGGACGCCAGGGCGGTCGGCCTCTCCTTGAAGAGCATGGAGTGCATCGCCAGCTCGAGGGTGTCCCCCAGCGAGACGCCGTTGGTCTCGGAGATCAGCTTGGTCAGGACGCGCTGGAGCTCTTGCTGGTCTGCTTCGTTCATCCGTCCTCGACGCGGCTACTGCAGTTCATGGGCGCCTGCGTCATAGCATTCGGGTGCGCTGCCGGTGTGGCAAATGTTCCGGGGCGCCCCGAGGAGGTCGTCGGTGATCCCCTCCCCGCTCAGATTGGTCCCGGCGTCGACGGCCGCCGAGGTGAGATCGAGCCGGTAGTCGAAGAGCTGGTAGGGGGCACCGGCCTGCACGAAGGGCCTCAGATCCCCCAGCACCACCAGGGTCGAGGCGGTGTTTTCTAGAATCGGAAACTGTTGCACGGTCGCGGTATCCGCCTGGACGAAGAGTCCCGCTCGCTCGCCGGCCGTCCAGCCCGCGGCGCTGTCGGTGAGGGTGGTCTCGACGGTGAGTGGATCCCAGGCGACGCTATCCCAGGTCCCGGTCGCCGAACCGGACACCGCGAGGAAGCCCGGCGCGGCATCCACCACGGTGAGGTCCGTGATGCACTTCGGGCCCTGGCCCCCACAGTCGAAGCCCTCGAAGATCGAATAGGTCATCTCGGTGCCAGCGCCGTTGTGCCAGAAGTCGCTGTCCTCTCCGAGGCCGGGCCCGTGGGCGGCGAAGAGGCAGTTCACCGTCCGCACGGTGGTGTACGAGTTGTGCATGATGGCGCCGAATTTCGCGGGGGTGTTGTTCGCGACCGTCGTGGCGAAGTACCGGGTCGGGCTGTAGAGGTTGTCGAAGGTGATGTGGGAGGTGTTGCCGACCGCGAGGGAATTGGACACCAGGTTGGCGTCGGGAAAGGCCGCATTCCAGAGACCGACCAGGTGCCCGTCTCCAGCGTTGCCCGCGAGCACGCAATGGCGAAGCTCGGTCGCGCTCCAGTTGGAGTGGATGGCGCCGCCGCGATTGAATTGCACGTCGTTCCAGGTGCTGTTGGCCACGAAGGAGCAGTTCTCGAAGACCACGGAGGAGGTTTGAACGCGCACCGCGCCGCCCTCGGTGCGGGCGCTGTTGCTCACGATGGCGCAGTTGGCCACCCGAACGTTCTCCACCTGATCGATCAGAAAGGCCCCCCCATCGTCGTCCAGAACCTGCCCACCGTCGCCGTGTCGGCCGGCCGCCTTGCCCCCGGTGACGACGAAGCCATCGACGATGCTGTTGCTGGCGGCGACGACCACGTGCCAGGCCTGCTCGGGGGAGTCGGGGCCGGCGTGGCCATCGAGGATGGTCCGGTTGGCCCTCCAATCGCGCTCGGCGCGGGTCTGCTCGTTGCCGGCGAAGCCACCGTAGAGGGCCACCCAGGGCTCGAGCTGGATCGTGTCCTGGGGCGCGCCCTCGTGGACCCAGTAGTGCCCTGCCTTGACCCAGACCTCGCAGTGCTCGGCGTAGCCCTCGGCCCGGTTGGCGGCGAGATCGATTCCCTGCTGGAGGGTGGGCAGGGCCGTGGACCAGGAGAGCCCATCACAGTTGGTACAGGCCGCGGCCGGATCCACCAGGACCCGGCAGGTGTCGCAGCCCGCGCCGATCCAATAATCGTGGCAGGCACAGGAAGCGCTCCCGCCCGCCTCCACGCACGCCTGATGGAGACCACAGGCCGGGGAGCAGGCGACCAGCTCGCAGAGACCATCGAGGGGCTCGAGGGTGGCGTCGGCCTCACAGCGGTAGGCCACCGTGCCCGTGGAATCGTCGCAGAGCTGGTGGGCGGTCAGGGGCGGGAGCTCGATGTTGGTGCAGGAGGGAAGGCAAGTGCCGTCCTCATCGCGGTCCTGATAGCCCGGGCCACACCAGCAAGGGCTATTGCGCGCATCGACGGCACACAGCCAGTGATCCTCGAGCTGGCAGCGGTAGCAGCCGTCGTCGGGAGCATCGTTGCCATCGTCACACTCCTCGTTGGCGCCGTAGCCCTCGACCCAGGCGAAGCCATCGCCACAGACCGCATCCGTGCAGGTTCCGAGCGGTCCACTCGGGCACCCGTCGTTGATGGAGAGGTTACCGTCCTCGCACTCCTCATCCACGTTGACGGTGTCGTTGCCGCAGAGCGAGGGCCCGCCCCCACCCGGCAAGGTGAAGTCCCGCTGGCAGGCCAAGAGCAGCAGACCCGAAAGCAGTACGATCCAAAGGCGCGCGCGCGAGAAGAGCCTCATCCTGTGCCTCCTTTCAACCCCATCTCCCCCACCCTCTCCTTTTGAGAGGGCCTGGAGATCATAGCGCAGGATGCCTGACCTGGGTCAGGATGCTGAGGTCCCGGGACGCCCTTGCTCAGGGGTAGGGAAAGGCCGCGACGTCGGTGGGTGCGTGGACTTCCCCCACGAGGCCGTCCCCGAGTTTTCCCTGGGAGTTGCTGCCCCAGCATTTCAGCCCGCCGGTGACGATGGCGCAAGTGTGCGTGTTGCCCGAGTTGATGAAGGTGGCGCCGCTGTTGATCCCGACAACGTCCACCGGCGTTGCGGCGTCGAGCCCGCTGCCATCACCCAGGGTGTCACCCTGATTGTCCCCCCAACACTTGACGGCCCCACCGGTGACGATGGCGCAGGTGAAATAGGCGCCAGTGGCGATCGCGGTGGCGCCGGTCAGGGGGTACATGCTGCAGTCGGTCTGGCCCGTCGCGCAAACCGGCACGGCGAGCGGACTCCCGGTGCCAATGCTGGGATTGCCAAGCTGACCCTGAGAGTCACTCCCCCAGCACATGACCCGGCCGCCGCTGATGATGGCACAGGTATGATTAGAGCCGGCGGCGATCGCGGTGACGTTGCCGAGACCCACCCCCGCATCGCAACCATCACCCGCGCCGTTGTCCGTCGCAGCGCAGACCAGCACGGGGGAATTCTGGCTTACCGCCACGTCGCCTCCGAGCTCTCCATTGAGGTTGGCACCCCAGCAGGACAGGTGGTCGGTGCTGTCGATGGCACAGGTGTGCGCCCAACCGCCAGCGATGGCCTTGTTGCCGGTACCGAGGCCGACGAGCACCGGGACATCACGGTGGACCCCGGCGCCATCGCCGATCGAACCAGTCGACCCCGCGCCCCAGCAGATGACACTCCCATTGGTGTCCAAAACGCAGGTGTGGCCTCCATAGCTCGACATCGCCGAGACAGAGGTGCTCAAGCCGGTGAGAAACGTGGAGCAAGGCCCCGTCTCGCCCACATCGCACACGCCAACCGGCGTGCTGCTGCCGACTGTGCCTGAGAATGTGTCGTCGCCGAGGTGCCCGACGGTGTTGTTCTTTCCCCAACACTTGGCCTGGTCGCTGTGGATCGCACAGGAGAACTCGTTGCCCACGACGATGCTCGTCACCCCGGTGCCAAGGCCGGTGACCGGCACGGGGGAGGTGTGCCTGACCAGGTCACCGTTGCCCAGCCGACCGTCGACATTGTAGCCCCAGCACTGGGCCGCGCCGCTGGCGACGGCACACGTCGAGCTCGCCCCCGCCCCAACCGCAGTGACGCCGCTGGCAAAACCTGCCGCCGTCAGTGGGCCGCTCACCTTCGTGTCACCTATTACCCCGCCAAGGCCGGCCTGGCCGCTCCCGTGGTCCCCCCAGCATTTGACGACGCCGCCAGCCACCGCACAGGTGCCGTAGGACGACAGGGTCACCTCGGTCACGTCGGCCAGACCAGGAATCTTGATGGGACTCTCCGAGGTGTCGGTACCACCGTTGCCCAGTTGCCCATTCTCGTTGTTGCCCCAGCACCAGAGCTCTCCATCTTTGATGGCGCAGGCGTGGCCCCACGAGACTTCGACCTTCGTCACCCCAGTGGTGAGGCCGAGGGCTTGCACGGGCACGGCACTGGGGGAGCCCGTGTCATCGCCGAGATTGCCGGCCTCTCCTCCATCACCCCAACAAACCACTCCGCCATTCGCGACGGCACAGACGATGAAGGCATCGGCCGAGCCGTGGGAGAGCTGGGTCACGCCCGAGAGCAGCGTCGAGCAAGGTCCGCTCTCGCCAACGGCGCACACATCGACGGGCGACGCGCTGGGGGTGCTCATGCCGTCGCCGAGGTTTCCACCCTGGTTGCCACCCCAGCATTTGACGCCACCATTGACGACCGCGCAGGCGCTACTTTCTCCTGCATCGATGTCGGTGACCCCACTCGACAACCCGGTGACGTCGACCGGCACATTCGAGGCCGTCGGTCCGCTGCCGTCGCCGAGCTGGCCTGAGGCGTTCTCGCCCCAGCATCTGGCCGCGCCATTGACGACCGCGCAGGCAAAGTACGAACCAGCGCCGATCTTGCTCACGCCACTCGTAAGCCCCACGACATCGTCTGGAATGGCGCTGGGAGAGCCCGAGCTGTCGCCATTGCCCAGCTGGCCCTCGTCGTTTTCCCCCCAGCACTGGGCCGCGCCGTTGACGATGGCACAGGTGAAGCCGCGGCCCGCCGCGACGCTGGTCACCTGAGAGCCAGGCCCCAACCCGGCGACCTGCATCGGGGTGGAGCGAGGCCCGATCTCATTGCCGATACCGAGCAGGCCACCCCAGTTGACGCCCCAGCAGGCAACGCCCCCCTCCACGGCCGCGCAGTGATGATAGTCGCCGCCAGCGAGCGAGATCCAACCACAGGTCGTCGCGTCGGCACAAAATCCATCCTGGCAGGCTGAGGGGCTGCCCCAAGCGCGACAGCCATTGCCATCGGCCTCGCAGCTGCTCTGCTGCCCGGCCACACACTCCTGCACACCGACCGCCGAGCACCCGTGGTTACAGGTGCCACAGGAAGTCGCGTCGGCGCAGAAGCCCTCCCCACAAGCGGTGTAGGCGCTCCAGGTCAGACAGCCGGCGCCATCGTCCTCGCAGACCCGGGTTTGACCTGTTCCTGAATCGCATTCGGTCGCCCCGGCGCTGGTACAGGTCGCGTTGCAGACCGGCACACCCGCCACCGAGTGGCAGGTGGCGTTACACACCGTGCAGCTTGCTTCCCCGACCGCGCACAGCTCCGTGACGGTGTTGCCATCGTCGCAGTCTTCCGTGCCGGACCACACCTGGCCGTCACCGCATCGGGCGATCATGCAGGTATCGAGACAGGCGTCGGTGTTGATCGTGTTGCCGTCATCACACTCCTCACCGTCGGAGGTCAAACGATCCCCGCAGACGACTGGCAGGCAGGCGCCACCTTCGCAGACCTCGCTCCCGGTGCACTGGCTCGTGATGTCGCAGACCTGGCGGCACACCGCCTCGACGCAACTCTGGTTCTCCTGACACCGGGTCTCGCCGCATTCGACCCCCTCCGCGGCCGGACCGCTGCAAGAGGCGAGCAACACGAGTGACGAAAGAAGCAGTGTGTAACGAATCATGGATCAACTCTCCCCCGGAAACGCTCACCTGGAGTCGCTCCGCTATGCATGGTTTCGCCCCGCTCATATCACCCGTGACGCACAGCGAAAAGGTCAGGTCACGAAGACTCGCTTCAAGAGGGAGGCCGGGTCGAGGTGGCGAGGGGGTTTCGATTTCAGCGGCGAGGCGAGCGGCCTGTAGGCCAGAGCCTTCCGGTACTTCGAGTTCGGGGCGAAGACGCCACCGGGCAAGAAGCCGTGTAATTGTCCGCTCAGACTGAACGCTTCGCTGCAGCCTGGACCAGGATGTCTCGGCGCAGGCATTGAGCCAGAAACGCCCGCGCATCGTCGAGCGCCTCGACCTCTGGTGCTTGCATGAGCGCCTCGCCAAAGCTCCGAGGTGATTCGAACAGCCGCAGGACCTTCGCCTCGGCCTCACCGATGAAGATCCGCTCGTCGCCCAGGCCAACGACCCACGGTTCGGTACCGCACAGCTGCGCGCGGCGATCGCCGCCCTTGTTGCGGTGAAACTCGACCTTGCTTCCCAGGACGAACTCGCCGTCGTTGAAGGGCAAGTGCCAGAGGTTTCGGTGGTCGAGCTGGATTCGATACCAGATAGCCTCGACGGGTGCGGGTTCGCCCTCGGAGGTTGCCGGCACCTCTGAACGGGCCGGCTCCGGTATGCCCTGGCGCACGGCCTCCTCGAAGAGCCGTGCCTCCAGCAGCGGTTGGCTGCAAGCGATCTCGAACAGGCGAGTACGGTGCGTCATGACCTGCTCAGCGCAGAGCTCGAAGAACTCCACCTCTCGGCCGTACCAATCACGCCATAGATGTCGCCGGGCGGATTCAGGCCAGGCCTCGGCCGCCGCCCACGATCCAAGGTCGCCGGCGAGCTCGTCGAGCCGGTGGAGGTACGCCTCGCAGTCGAGACCCGCTTGCTGCATCGCCCATTGGCCGAGGGCAGTCTCTACGCGGCCCACGAGGATCTGCACGTTGCCCCAGGCGTCGGCCCCCGCCTCGCCATGGTCGTTCTCGCAGAAGAAGGTCGAGCATACCGAGTTGCGGTAGGGATAGATGTGGCAGTTGAGCGTGGTCGAGTCCAAGAAGGGACAGATCATCTCGGGACGTTGCCCGAAGTGATCGTCAGCTTGGGCTTGCGCCGCCGCGCCAACTCGCTGCGGAGTCGCCCACAAACCCTGGGGCAGGGTGTGCCCGGCCTGCACCAGCTGCAGCATTCTCGGTCGTGCGCTCGCATCTTTGAGGGCGAGGCCCACGGCAAAACCGGGAAGCTGAGGGAAATAGGTGCAACAACGGCAGTCCTCCCGGCAGTCTCCCATTGCGGCTCTGAAGCAGTCGTCGCAGGTGGCCCAGCGTTCCTTCGGCAGCTTCATCCACTGCATCTCTTCCGGCAGCGCGTAGCGCCAGAAGCCGGGCATCGAGTGGCCGAAGAGGTCGATGACCTCGGTGATGGGGTCGCGCGTCATGAGAGTCCGGTCTGCGGCTGTGCGCGGCGAGGTCGAGGGAGGTGTAGGAAAGATAACAGCGGTTTTCGAAGAAGCGAGCAGACGGAACGCACGTCATCAGACCCGCTTTCCGGGGCTTCGAAGCTACAGCATGCCGTAGAATGGGCTCCGAAGCCGCGATCTGACTACGGCTTCTGTCAGAACTAGGGTGTCGAGCGGAACTTGCCCCGGGTCCGTCGGGTGATCTCGATCTCCGAGTTGTCGCAGAGCTCGGCCCGAGCCAGCCCGATATTGGTGCGCTCGATCCAGTAGCGGCTCATGCAGGCCTCGCCACCCGAGAGCGCGGGTAGTGCGAGGGTGCCTTCCGGTAGGATGTAAGAGGCGGCATCACGGCTCCAGTCGGTCGTCCACTCCCGGAAGGTCGGGATCGGACCACGGATGGAGCAGCGATTGCTGCTCTCGATCTCCAGGTAGATTTCGTCCGCCCCGAGCCGGTCGCTCGAGGCCCCCTCGAGCGGCTCCCAGCGAAACTCCAGATCGTCATTCGATCTCGAGTAGTCGGTGTGAGCGGCGGGGGAGACCAGGAGGGAGAGGCTGGGGATCTCCACCTCCAGTGCTCTCTCCAGACCGCCACCGCCAGGCCGGACCAGATCGATCCAGAGCTGGTTCGACGAGTTGTCCGCCGAGAAGGCGCCGCG
>JAUUZB010000775.1 GCA_030590185.1 Deltaproteobacteria bacterium | reverse complement strand
GTCGATCTCAAAGGTGACCTCGAGGCTGTCGGCGTGGTTGAAGGGTACCGGCTGGCCGTGGGTGGCGTTGGTCCAGGTTGGCTCGCCGATGAACAGCGGTGGCTCGGCGTCGATCACGGTTTGGCTGGCGGTGGCGCTGGTGAGCTGCGTGTCGCCGGTTGGGTTGCCGGCCAGATCCTCGAAGGGGCGCAGGTGGAGGTCGTAGGCGATCACGCCCTGGGCGTCGCTCGCCACCGGGTAGAAGCAGGTGTACTGGTTGTCGTTGGCCATTTGGATGACCATCGGCAAACAGCCGACCCCGCAGGTGCCGGTGGTCAGCGCATCGGATCCCGGCTCGACCAACCAAACCACCGGCTCGCCCGCGATCGGCTCCGAGAGGGTGAAGGTTACCAACGGATCGCGCAGCGGCCCCGCGAACTCGATGAGCTGTTGGGTGTTGCCGCCGGTCGGCTCCGGCACGATCTCGGGGCGCGAGAAATCGAAGATGAACAGCTCGGCGGGGGGCGGCTCCGAGATGTTGCCGGCGCGGTCGTGGGCGCTGACCGTCACGCTGGCCGGGCCTTCGGTCTCGCTCCCGGTGGCGATGTAGCTGAACTCATACCCCGTGTCCCAATTTGTTCCATCGATCCAGGTCAGCGGCGTGCCGTCGTCGAGGGTGACCGTCGGGATTCCGTCGGGCTCTTCGGAGAGCGTGAAGGTGACCCGGCTCTCGCGCCCCTGGGTGAGGTAGGTGGAGTAGCCGTCGGCGATGCGTACGTCTTGTACCGCCGGTGGATTGAAGTCGAAGGTCACCTGGCCGACGATCAGGTCCTCGGCCACGGTGCCGTAGGCATCGACCAACACCGCGACCACCGAAAGCGTCTCTTGGGGCTCGGTGCCCGCCACCACCAGCTCGTAGGTGTAGCTGAGGTCCAGGTGACTGACGTGACTGAAGACTGCGCCCGCGTCCTCGGCGCCGGCAACCCGGACCCGGGGGAGGGTCGCGAGCTCCTCGTTGACGTCGAAGGTGGCGGTTACCAGGATGCCGATCGCGGCGTCCGGCGGCGTCACCACCGGATCGATCAGTCGCGGCGGCTCCTCGTCTTCTCCCTCCCGCACGCACTGCGAGAGGTATTGGTTGCACTTGTACCCCTCGGGACACTCCCGGCTCTCCTGGCAGACCACCCGGCCGTCGACCGGGATCGGGGGGAGGTCAGGGGTGCAAGCGGCGGCGACCATGAGGAACGCGAACGGTCCCCAATACCATCGCGCCGGGAGGACGGCGGTTGCGGGTCGTAATGATGCCATGGACTACACCGGGGTAGGGGGGGACGGGCCACAGCCCGCCTAGTCGAAGGATCTTAATCCGTCAACGGTGGGGCTGCGACTTTTTACAGGGATTTCTTAGGGTTGCAGGGGGTTGCGCCGTGTTGTTGGGCCGCCGGCGCCCCGGGGGTTGCGGTTGAACTCCCTCGCGGCTGGGGGTAGACAACGGCCATGACGAGTCGACACTCCCGTTCCATCGCCGTTGGTCTCTGTCTTCTGCTCGCGAGCCTCGCCGGGTGCGCCGATAAACCGCCCGCTGCCCGGGTGGCGGCGCAGGAGCAGGCCGAGCGCGCCGCCGAGCAGGTGGCGCGGAATCGCACGATGCAGCTGAGCTTCATACACCTGACGCGCATCAAGAGGGCGCTGATCACCGCCGAGTTGGCCACCGCCCAGGCGAAGGCCAAAACCCTGCGCACGCAGCGCTTCCACCTGAAAACCCCGGGGTTGGCTGCGTACGCCGAGTCGTACGTGCGGGCTGCCGCCGCGGTCGAGAAGTCGGGCGATCTCGACGCCGCATCCGGCGCCGCCACGCGGTTGGCGATGGTCTGCGGCGAGTGCCACGCCGCCGAGAAGGGCGACACCGGCCTCGGCATCCCGGACCGCCCTCACGGCACCTCCGAACCCTGGGCCAACAAGAAGAGCGACGAGAAGGTGCACATTAGCGTGCACCAGTGGGGCGTCGATCGCATGTGGGAATCGCTGGTGACGCCCTCCGACGCGATGTGGATCGCGGGCGTGAGCGCCTTCATCGAAAAACCCGTCGAGGCGATCGACCCCAACGCTATCCCCAAGGGGGCGAAGTTCGAAGGCCAGATGGTCAAAGAGTCCCCGAAAGACAAGCCCAAACCGAAACCGAAAGAGCCGCGCAGCCCCGAGCACCAGGCCTTCGTCGACCGCCTCGAGGCGGCTACGGCGCCCCTCGCCAACGCCGGCGGGCCGACCGACCCGGCCGAGCGGGCGCGGGTCCTCGGGGAGATCCTCGCCACCTGCGCCGGATGCCATCAGCTCCCGCGCCCGGAAAAAGAGGAGGACGAGGAGTAGAGGCGGGCGGCGCTGCCGCGGACGTTGGGGCGCTCCTACGCCCTCACCTAGATCAGCCGGGGCTTTGCGGCTGCTGCGCGTTGGCCGACGTCCTTGCCGATGTGTGCCAAGATGTGTAGACTTCTACACATGGCGACCAATCTCGCAATCGACGACCAGCTTCTCGAGGAGGCCAAGAAGGTCGGGGGACACCGGACCAAGAAGGCCACAGTGACAGAGGCCCTCGTGGAGTACATCCAACGGCGCAAGCAGGCCAAGATCGTGTCGCTGTTCGGCAAGATCGAATTCAAGAAAGGCTACGACTACAAACGACAACGAAGTAGGACGCGCGGGGCAAAATGAACGTCCTGATCGATACCTCAATATGGTCAGAGGTCTTGCGGCGAAGGGCTCGAGGACGATCTCCGTATGAGACCGAGGTTCAAGAGCTGATCGACGAGGGACGCGTCGTCATCTTTGGACCGATTCGTCAAGAGATCCTGTCTGGCATCAAGAGCGACAAGCAATTCGAGGCGCTTCGAGATATCTTGCGTGCCTTTTCGGACTACGAACTCATGACCGAGGACTTCGAGGAGGCGGCCGTCTGTTTCAACCGTTGCCAACGCCGGGGAATTCAGGGTTCGAATACTGATTTTCTGATCTGCGCAATCGCCCTGCGCAACGGGTTTGAGATCTTTACACGCGACAAAGACTTCGCTCACTTCAAGAAGGCACTGCGGGTGAAGTTGTACGCGCCGCGCTTTCAGAAGTAGGCCAGATTCAAGGAGAGCGCCCGGTCAATAAAGATTCACCGGCTTTCAGTGCTCGTAGGCCCCGG
The DNA here is from genome assembly GCA_030590185.1 of Deltaproteobacteria bacterium. The sequence goes on along the minus strand of JAUUZB010000775.1, from coordinate 443 downwards.
CGTCCGGATCATTGCTGCGCACCGTACCCTCGAGATCATAGCTGGGCGCGGTCTGTCCCGCAAAGGAGGCGACGCCGTGATCGATACCGACGTTGGTGATCACGTTGTTCCGCAAGGTGAGACCGACGGAGGGATCCGTGGGCGAGGCGCAACGATGGGCGAAGCCCGGCGAGCTCACACCCTCGACCTGGAGGCCCTCCACCATCACCCAGCTCACGTCGCAGAGGTAGACACCATAGTCGGTCAATACTTGCTCACCAGCTTCATGATGCCGCGGTGAATGGCGTGGTAGGTGAGGCCCGGCGTCACGTACATGACAGCGCAGGTGCCATGCCGAAGGTTGATGCCTTTTTGCTTGGCGAGGGCGATGGCCTCGGGGGTGTCGGCGGTTTGGTGCATCCAGAGGTGCTCGATGCCGGCCGCGGCGGCCTGCTCGACCCAGC
>JAUUZB010001161.1 GCA_030590185.1 Deltaproteobacteria bacterium | reverse complement strand
GCTGATGCTACCGTTCCCGGTGCTGCTCGGCATCGGGGCCTGCGCCGGTCCTGGGCAACATCATGGGGGCCACGACCGCGACCACGACAGCGACAGCGCCCCCAACCACAACCACGTCCCGCTCACCACTGGCGTCGTTGATGCCGCGCAAGAGCTGGCGCGCGGGGAGATGCTCCTCAAGCTCGGCATGTACGAAGAGGCGGCCGTCGCCCTCAACCGGGTGCTGGTCTTGCAACCGAAGAACATCAAAGCGCGAGAGCGCCTGCGCCGGGCCGCGGTGCTGGCCGGCCGCACGGACTTGGTACCGGACCTCACCGCCGATCTCACCGCCCTCTACTTCGAGCTCGGGGATCGGGACCGGGCGGGGGAGCGGCTCGACGAGCTGATCGCGGTCGCCCCCGCGCACCCTCGGCGTGAGGAGTTCGAGCGCGCCCTCGGCCGCATCGGTGTGCCCACGCCGGAGCCGACCAGCATCTGGAGTCGAGTCCGCAGCTTCCTCGGCATCCTGGTCATGCTCGGCCTGATGGTTCTGCTGTCGAACAACCGCCGACGGATCAACCTGCGGGTCGTAGCGTGGGGCATGGGGATCCAGCTCACCTTCGGGGTGCTCATCATGCAGACCTGGGCCGGCAAGGTCGTGTTCGAAAAGGCGAGCCAGCTGGTCAATGGGCTGCTCTCCTACACCGACGCCGGCGCCGGGTTCATCTTTGGCAACATCTACAATGGCGTGGTGGCCGGCGGCACCAGCGGGCCGGTGATGTACACCGATGGCATGAGCGGCGACCCGCGCGCCCTCGGTGTGATCTTTGCCTTTCACGTCCTGCCGACCATCATCTTCTTCGGCGCCCTGATGTCGGTCTTCTACCATCTGGGGATCATCCAACGGGTGGTGCGCGTCATCGCCTGGGGGATGCAACGCCTGATGGGCACCAGCGGCGCCGAGTCACTCTCCGCGGCCGGCAACATCTTCGTAGGGCAGACCGAGGCGCCGTTGCTGATCAAACCCTACGTCCGTGAGATGACCCAGTCGGAGCTGATGGCGGTGATGTGTGGCGGCTTCGCCACCGTCTCCGGCGGGGTGCTCGCTGCCTACGCGCGCTTTGGCATCGACGTCGGGCACCTGTTGACCGCCAGCGTAATGAGCGCCCCGGCCGCCTTGGTGGTCGCCAAGATCCTCTACCCCGAGACGGGCACGCCGACCACCGCCGGGGGGAGCGCCCCGGACATCAAGAAGACCACCACCAACGTCATCGACGCCGCCGCCGCTGGCGCCGCCGACGGGCTCAAACTCGCCTTTAACGTCGCCGCCATGCTGTTGGCCTTCATCGCCCTGGTGGCGTTGTTGAACGGCGTACTCGGCTGGGTCGGGGATCTGTTTGGCGTCGCCCTCTCCCTCAAGGCGATCTTCGGGGTGCTATTCTATCCCCTCTCCTTCTTCATGGGGGTCGATACCAAGGACCTGCTCGAGTTCGGGAACCTGCTCGGCTCCAAGATCGCGGTCAACGAGTTCGTGGCCTACGTGGAGCTCGGCGCGGCCAAGGCGACGATGTCACCGCGCTCCTTTGCCATCGGCACCTACGCCCTGTGCGGGTTCGCCAACTTCTCCTCGATCGGGATCCAGATCGGTGGCATCTCGAGCATCGCGCCGGAACGTCGCGGGGACCTGGCGCGTATCGGCCTCAAGGCAATGATCGGCGGCGCGGTCGCCTCTTGGCTAACGGCCTGCGTGGCCGGGATCTTCATCTGAACGAAAGGCGATCACCATGACCGCACCAGAACCCGACAGCCTCTTCTATCTGCTCGATCAAATCGCAACCCAGGTCAGCCGTTGCCGGCGGCCGGAGGGCGAGCCGGACAACGATCGGATCGAGCGCTGCGCGATCGGTTTTCGCTTCACCGATTCTGAGCCGCCGAGGGAGCTAACCCTGCTGGTCGACGCGGCGGTGACCGTGATCAACGGCGTGCTCGCGCCACCCGGGTTGCCCCACGCCACCCTGAGCCTCAGCGGCACGGATTTCCTAGCCTTGCTGCGGGGCAAGGTGGAGGCCGAGCACCTGCTCGCGGCCGGGCAGTTGCGCATCGAGGGCCGCGCCGATCTCTTCGCTGCGCTCACCGCCTGTTTCCCCGAAACCAAGGATTGGCTGTCGGTGCGTCTGTAGCCAGAATCACTGGCCCGTGCTAAATTGATGGGGGTCGGCGGGACGATCTCCGGCTGTCGACAATCAGAAATAGGCTAGTCACCATGCCCAAAATCACCTCCTTCACCCCCCGGATTAATCCCAACCTCGACGTTCCGGCGGTCAAGAAGAAGGACGGCCTAGGGGCCAAGACGAAGGTCACGGTCCGTGGGCCGACCGGCCTCGACACGGCGACCTCCGTTCACGGAGCGCCTACCGCCGGCAGCACCGGCGTCGATCCCACCCTCGCCGGTCTCGGGATCAACGCCGCGACCCTCAACGACGGCGCCCGCGGCCTCTTCAACGTCGCCTCGTCGGTGGCAACCACGCCCCCGACCCCAGCGACCACGCCGAGCATTCAAAAACTCTACGACGACCCCGCCCT
>JAUUZB010000413.1 GCA_030590185.1 Deltaproteobacteria bacterium | reverse complement strand
GCAGCGCGACGCCCCGAAGCGGCCCGTGAAGTCCTGACCCTGCTGCCCGCGACGGCGGCGAACCCGGACCGGGCGTGGGCCCTCGACGACCGCGATGGCCTCGCCGATCTATTCGGCCGCCTCCGGGTCGTGGTCCAGGCCACCCCCGTCGGCCGCGACAAAAGCCGCCACGACCTACCCTGGGCCGTCGCCGGTGCTGACCTGATCGCCTTCGAGATGGTAACCGTCCCCCGCCGCACCCCGTTCCTAGAGGACGCGGCGACCCACGGCCTGCGCGGCATCGCGGGCTGGCGCATGCTCGTAGCCCAAGGCGTAGCCTGTTGCCGCATCTGGACCGGGCGGGAGCCCTCCCGCCAAATCATGGCCGAGGCGGCACGTAAGGGGACGGTCCTACCGAATGAACCTATGCCGTGACGCCGAGCACCTGACGATAGACGTTCTCGTAGAGCTCGACGTGATTCTCGATCCTGAACTGCTCGAGGGTGCGGCGATGCTTGGCGCGCCAATCCCCGGGGTTGTTGAGCAGCTCGAGGCACGCCGCGGCAAACTCCTCCGGATCCTCATCCACGACCATGGCGTTGTCACTCGAGACCAGATGCCGCGCGCCGGTGCGGACCACCACGGTGGGTAGACCGACGGCCAGGTAGTTGAGGATCTTGATCGGCGTGCCGATCCACAATGATCGCGGGCTGAGTCCAATGTCGGCGATAGCAAAGACGGCGCGCAGCTCGTTGAGATCCGAAAACTGGTGGACCACGATCCCCTCCCGGGAGGGCGCCTGCTTGAGCGGCTCGTCAAAGGCGCTCGGCTGATGACTGCTCACCACCAGCAGCTTGGCGTCCGGACGCTGCTCACGCACCTTGGCGAAGGCGTTCCACAGGAGGGCCAGGTTTTGGTAGCCGTCAGGGTTGCCGGCGTAGAGCAACCAGGGTCCGGGGCCAAAGCGCTCCCGTGCCGCCTCCACGTGGTGCTCCTCGACCTCGGCGATCTCGGTGTGATCAATGCCGGGCGGGATCACGAACAGCCGCCGCTCATCCACGCCGTACATCTCGTGCAGGGATTTGTGGTCTGCGTTGAAGGTGATCACCGCGTCGGCGGTACGCGGCAGGGTGCGATCAAAGACCTCCCCCAGCATCGACGCGAAGGCCTGGGCGACCTGCGCCGAGAAGTAGGTAGGCAGCTCCGGCCCCATGGCGTTGTGGGCGTGGTAGACCATCGGCAGCGAGGTTTGGAGCTTGAGCAACGCCCCGAGGCCGAGCCCCTCGACGTTGTGGACGTGCATCAGGCTACAGCCGTGCGCCTTGATCACGCGGCTGGCGGTGAGCAACAGGGCCGCATCAGCGGCCGGCTTGAGCAGACTCGGGCCGCTGCGCAAGCCAGCCTGCACCTTGGCCGCGCGGTGCAGGTGGAACTCAAAATCATCATCGTACTCGCCATACCCGTAGGTGATCAGGTGGACCTCGTGCCCGGCCTTGGCGAGGGTGGTGGCCAGGTGCCGAATCAAGACCTGGGTCCCCTGGCCGGTGGGAAACGGGCATGGGGCGATCATGGCGATGGACAGCGGCTCGGCCATGGTCGAGACCGGATCCTTGCGCCCGGTGATCGGTCGCTTGCGGCTGGAACGTTTCACGTCAGTGGGCATGGGCCGGGCGCGCCACGCGGCTCAGGAACGATCGACTCGGGTGTTCACCGAGCCGACTCAGATCCACGACCTCGCGGGCGTCATCTCCTATCACGGGTTCTACGTTTATGCGCTCCTCGCCCTCCTTGGCAATCCGAACGCCGGTCTTGCGGATGTCGAGATCATTAGCGTGCTCCACGCCGAGCACCGCCCCCACCGCCTCGCGCACCTTGAGCGTGCCGTGCTCGGCCATGACGATGGTGAAACGCAGGGCGTCCTCGATGACCTCGACGTCGATGATCTGCGCCCGGGCATCGAGCACCCGCGACACCCGCTTGCGCACCACCCGCACCCACCACGATTGTCGCGCGCCAAACGTCTCCACCGCCGACGTTAAGTCCGCCGGACTCACCGTCGCGGGCCTGGCCACCACGTAACTCATGGTCGCGATCAAATCATCCACCGGCCGCCCCTTGAGCTCAACGGCCTCTGCTTCGAGAATGGACAGGCCAGCCGGAAGAAAACGACCCACCTGCTCGATCCAGGGCTCGGCCGCCACATCCAGGCCATGACAGATCACCTCGAAAAACTCCGCCTCGGAGACGATGCCGGTCGGACAGGCCGGGGAGAAGCCGATCTTCGGCCGCGGCGTGTAACCCTGGCTGTAGACCACCGGCATCCCGGCCAACCGCACCGCCCGCAGGATGATATCCTTGCTGCCGAGGTGGGAGAGGTGAAGCGCCCGGCCGCGTTTGGCAAAGCGGAAACGCAGCCGCGAGCGCTCCTCCTGGTTCGAGGTCAACGGCGGCGGACGGGCACCGGCGGGCGTGGGCTCTAGATCTCCGGCCTCGAACAACCGCGGCCGAACCAAGGCCCCCTCGCGACTCCGCTCCCGGCGATCGCCGTAGGGGTCGGCGATGTCACAGCCGCCGCAGGCATAACAGCGGTCGGTGGAGGCGCAGTCCTCGATCATCTCCCCGGCACGAGCGCGGGCCAGATCCCGCCGTAGGAACTTCTTCAGGACGCCGGTGTCGAGGTGATCCCACGGCAAACCGTGATCCTCGGATCGCTCACCCAGATAGTCAGCCGCGGTCAAGCCATGGGGGGCGAGGGCGTCCGCGAGGGCCCGTTGCCAGGCGAGGGGATCGTGGCGCTCGGTCCAGGCGTCGAACCGACAACCGGCCCGCATCGCTGCCTCGATCGCCGGGGCGAGCCGGCGGTCCCCGCGACACAGCACCCCTTCGAGAAAGGACTGCTCGACGGCGTGGTAACGCAGGGTGATCTTGCGCGCCCGAAGCTCGTCCCGCAGGTGTTCCTGCACCGCCCGCGCCCCCTCGGCGTCGAGCTGCGCGGCCCACTGAAAGGGCGTGTGGGGCTTGGGCACGAAGGTCGAGACGCTCACCGTGAGCTTTAGATCCGAGCGTTCCCGACGGCCCGCGGCCCGCGCCCGGACGGTCAGATCAACGATGGCGTCGATGTCCGCCTCGGTCTCGGTCGGCAGCCCGATCATGAAATAGAGCTTCAGCAGGCGCCACCCGGCCTGGGTGGCGGAACGCACGGCGTTGAGCAGATCCTCGTCGCTGCTGGTCTTGTTGATCACAGCGCGCAGGCGCTCGGAGCCGGCCTCGGGCGCCAGGGTGAACCCGGATTTGCGAACCGTGGCGATCTGCTCGGCCAGCTCCGCGGTCATGGTCTCGGTGCGCAGGGAGGGCAAGGCGACGTTGACCTGATCGCCGTCGTGGCTGCGAAAGAACTCGACCAGGAGCTCGTCGAGGGGGCCGTAATCCCCGGCCGATAGGGAGAGCAACCCGACCTCGTCGCAGCCGGTGCTGGCCAGCAAGCGGTCCACGAGCCCGAGCACCCGCCCCGGCGATCGCTGTCGCGTCGGTCGGTTGGTCATGCCGGCCTGGCAGAAGCGACAGGAGCGCGTGCAACCGCGCTGGATCTCCACCGTGGCGCGCTCGTGCACCGGCGAGGCGTTCGGGATGATGAAGGTCGACGGGTAGGGTGCCCGGTCGATGTCGGGTACCAGGGCCCGCGTGATCCGCGGCGTGCCGTGGCGCGAGACCACCTCCGCCTTGGGCGTTCCCGGCAACGCCCGGATGCCGGTGACGCGCAGACCGTCATAGGTGAGTTCGTAATGGGAGGGCACGTAGACCCCAGGCAGGGCGCCGAGATCGTGCAGGATGGCCGCGCGGCTCGCCCCCCGCTCCCGGCCCGCGGCGACCGCCTCGAGGATGTCGAGGATCACCACCTCACCATCCCCGACCAGCACCGCGTCCATAAAATCGGCGATCGGCTCGGGGTTGTAGGCCCCGGCGCCACCTGCGATCACAAAGGGCTCCTCCGGCGCGCGCTCAACGGCGCGCAGGGTGATGCCGCCGTGGTCGAGCATGGCGAGCATGGTGGCGTAGGTGAGCTCGTACTGAAGGGTGAAGCCGACCAGATCAAAGGCGCCGAGGGGGCGGTAGGTCTCCAGGGACCAGATCGGAACCCCCGCCGCCCGCGCCCGTTCTTCCAGGTCGGGCCAGAAGGCGTAGCAGCGCTCGGCGGCAAAACCGTCGGCGCGGTTGACGATGTCGTAGAGGATCTTGAGCCCTATGTGACTCTCGGCGACCTCGTAAACGTCGGGGAAACAGAGCGCCAGCCGGCAACGCACCGGCCCGGGCTCGACCACGCTGTGGACCTCACCCCCGGTGTAGCGCGCCGGCTTGGCCGCGCTGGCCAACAGGCGTTGGACTGTTTGCTCGGCGATGGGGGTGCGATCAATCACGGAAATTCGGAGGTCTCGAAAAGGAGCCTCCACTAGCACAGCGGTCGGGGTTCGTCACCCGGGGGGCGAATCATCGGCGGTGCCAACCTGTGGTTGACGATCCAAGAACCCACGCACGAACACGATCAACCCGATGGGGGCGCGCACCTTGACGATCACCGCCACGTCACGCCCGCCGTTACCGGCTTTGATCTCCACGCCGATCAATTGGTAGCCACCCGCGATCGACGCGACCAGGCTGTTCTTCTCGATATCCCAGGCCATCTCCGCCTGGCCCCAGGCCCCCGCCCAGATGCTCGTCAGCTCGACTTGAGCGCCCACCGCCCATTCGCCCACGCCGCCGTAGCTCACGGTTGGGCCGATGCCGAGGTACCAGGGCTCCTCGAGGACCAACAGGCCGGTGCGGGCGCGAAAGAAGGCGGGAAATCCGGGGTTGGAGATGAAGCTCCAGTCGTCGATGGCGACGTTCTTCCAATCCCAGAAGGTGGCGGCGACCGTAGCGCCGACCTCGAGCTGAAGATCCCAGCTGATGCCGTGGCGTCGAGCCTTGGCCAGGGCAGCACTGAGCGACGGAGGCTCGGCCGCGGTGGTGGCCCCGGGCGCTTCGCTGGCGTCACCACCGTCGAGACCGGAGAGCGCGGAGAAGAGCGAGTCGGAGCCGTCGTCGGTGTCGGTGGTCGTCTCGTTTGTGTCGTTTGTGTCGTTTGATTGCTCCCCCTCGGTCGGCTCCGCCCCAGGGGGCGCCG
>JAUUZB010000338.1 GCA_030590185.1 Deltaproteobacteria bacterium | reverse complement strand
GAACGGGTGCACCCAGGGCGCGCCGCCGTCGTGGGGTTGGCCCGCGACCACGACGTCAGCCTGCTCGAGCACCTCGGCGGCGCCCTGGCGGGTTGATAGCGACTCCCAGGGATAGGGGAGCTCTACCCAGACCTCGAGTCCGCGGGCGTGGCCTGCCTCGCACAGGGCGCGGACCCCCGCCGACTGTAACAATGGATCGCCGCCGCGCACGAACAGGGCCCGCACCGGCAATGGCCAACCGTGGCGGCGCGAGAAGAGGCGTCGCAGTTGTTTGAGGTAGCGCGTCACGCAGGTGGAATAGGTGACCAGATCCAGATCCGGCCGCGGGCTGTGGCGCAGGTAGTAGGCCCGTTGTTGGCGAAAGAAGCGCAGCTGCAGGGCGATGTTGATCCAAACGGCGAGGGCCTCATCGCCGCTCAGATCGGCGCGCAGCTTGAGGCTGTGGGTGCGCAGGGTCTCGTCGATCAACGCCCCAGGCTCCCACAGGCTGTGCGGTCGCAGGTCGGTGACCCGGGCGTTGGCGTCGGCGGCCGGCGGAAAGGTCGAACCCTGCAACCAGACCGTCAGCGCCCCACCCTCCACGATTCGCCCCGGCCGGACCTCAGCGCCGTGCACGTTCACCTCGCCGGCGGGCACAAAGACCTGGCGTTTGATCTCCCGGTGGCGGGGACGCAGGTTGAAGTAGCGCTCCGGCAGCGTCTCGTCACTCGGACCAAAAAAGGCCTCGAGCTCATCGAGGGTGCGAATGTCCTGCCCGGTGGCGTGGAAGGCGCGGAAGCGCTCGATGGCCAGGGAGGTCGGCTCCGGAGCGAGGCGCTCCCGGGCGGCCCGTTCGCCCCAGGCTAGGCAGGCGGCGACCTCCGGCGGGTACGCGAACGGAATCGGCTCGCCGGCCTCGAGGGAGGCCCGCGCGTCCAGGGCTAGCTGGTTGCTCGAGCCAAAGTAGAGGTGACTGCGATCCCGGCGTTTCCAGGTGAAGGCACCGCACTTGACCACGTCGAGGGCGCCGAGCAGGCGGCGGGTCGCCGGCCCGGCGAGGATCTCCTCGAAGGCGAGGCCGGTATACAGCCAGATGTCCCATTTTGGCACAGCAACCCGCAGCGCCGCGATCGTCCGGCCCACCGCCTCCGCCTGCAACATCGGCTCGCCACCGCTGAAGGTCACGCCCTGCACGGCCGCCTCGGGCCACTCGGCCGGCGCCTCGACCGAATTGCAATGGTAGAGCGCCAGGGGCTTGAGGCGTTCGTGCACGTCGAGGAGGAGATCGCAGCACTCGGCGATCGGCAACCCGGCCAGCTTCGTCTCGAGCCGCGGGGCGGTGGTCGCCTCCCACAACAGGCTCGCGAAGGTGTTCGCCCACAACAGCCGCTGATAGGCGGTGGCGGCATCGTAGTTCCGGGTGGGCAGGCGCATGGTGCGCCAGCCCGCCAAACGCTCGGTCAGCTCCGTTATTGGGATTTGTTGGCTGATGCGCAGCTCACCACCGGCGAGGTTGCGACAGCCGGGGCAAAAGCGCGGACACCCTTGGGTGAACACGGCCGCCCGGAACCCCACGCCCTCGCCGAGGCGCGGCGACGCCAGGTTGATCAGGTTGACGGCGTCGTCGGGATAGAGCTCGCGGTTGCGACCGAGACGCGCCAGACGCTTGGGATAGGACGCCATGCCCAATCGTAGGTTTGGGTCGCGCGCCTCAGCCCCGGGGCGCTAGACCGGCCGCCGGCCCTTGGAGCGCCGGAGGGTGTCGAGGATGGTACGGAAGTGGTGCATGAGATCTCGGTCCCCCTCCCAACGGAAGGGTCGACCGGCGTCCTCGAGCTCCCAGCGCGCCACCTGGCCGTTGAGGTAGTTGAGGAAGTCCTGCGCCTCGGCGCCCCAGCGTAGATCCGCTGGTCCCTCGCCGGTGCTGACGGTGGTGGCTGGGAAGGTCAGCCGCCAGACCCCGCCACCGCTGCCGGTGAGATCGAAGGCGATGGTGCCCTTGGCCTCGGCCGCGCTCGGGTGCTGCTTGAAGCGCGGCACCCAGGCGTCGAAGAACTCCTTGAGGCTGGTTACGAAGATCTTGTCCGCGTCGCTCATGGCACGAGACGGTACAAGAGACCCTCCGGAAAAACAATCAGCAGCTCAACGGCTGTTGCGGGCGCGCTCGGTCACCTGAGCTTCGGTGAGCCCGAGGGCGGTGAGGAACTTGCGGAAGGTACGCAACACCTCGCGGGCCTCCGGCGTCTCGGCGCCGCCGGCCATCATGCCGAGGAAGTCGACGATCTCCTCGGCGTATTGCGCTTGCAGGTCGGCCTTTTCCTCGGCCAGCTTGCGCTCCCGCTCGAGGATATCGGCGGAGTCATCGTCGAACTCCTCGAGCTTTTGTTCGAAAAAGAAGCTGATCGTCTGTTTGCGCCGCTCCTCTTTGCTCAACCGCGGGCGCCGCCCCTCGCCACCGGCTGCCGGTGCCTGGGCATCGGATCGGGCGATGGCCTGTTGCTTGAGGCCCGCGAGCACCTCGCCGGTGTCCTGGCCGTGGCGCAGGGCCGGATTGATGTCGAGGCTCTTCTTGACGAGGTGCTCCATGAGCTCCAGGTCATTGGATCCTTCGCCACCCTTGGGCCGAACTTTAGGTCGCCGAACGGCCACCGATGCCTCCACTTGCGCGTTGAGCGCGCCTTACCATACTATCATTGAAGCCGAGGTCTCAAGGTGAGCACCAGGGCCACTCCTCATGGCGCACCCCCAGATCGTAGGTGATCGATATGAGATCATAGGCCGCATTGGCAAAGGCGGGATGGCCAATGTGTACCGGGGCAAAGACACGCGTCTGTTGCGTGAGATCGCCGTCAAGATCCTGGTGGGCGCCGACAAGGAAGGTCTCTTCTATTTCCACCGCGAGGCCCGGGCCATCGCCGCCCTGCGTCATCAGAACATCGTTCAGATCTACGACTACTCCGGCCCGGACGAATCGCCCGCCTACATCGTGATGGAGCTGATCGAGGGCGGGAACATCGACGAGGTGTTGATGGTCCGCCACCCCTTGCCAGAGGATATCATCGTTTCCTCGGCCTACGGTGTCGCCTCGGCCCTCCAACATGCCCACGAGCACGGGGTCATCCATCGAGACATCAAGCCGGCGAACGTCATGGTCGAGGAGAGCGGCCGCCTGCTGCTCACCGACTTCGGCATCGCCAAGGCCTACCGCGATGCGGCCCAGCTCGGTCAAACCTTCTCCGGCAAGGCGACGCAGCTGTTCGGGACACCGGACTTCATGGCGCCGGAGCAAATCCTCGAGGAGGAGCTCGGTCCGCATACCGACGTCTTCACCCTCGGCTCGCTGATCTATTGTTTGGCGACCAACTACTCGCCGTTCGATCACACCGATACGGTGGAGATCCTGCGCCGGGTCGTGGACGTCGACTTCCAGCCCCTCGAGGAACGCCGGCAGGGCCTCTCGGCCAAGCTCAACGCCATCGTCAACGCCTGTCTCCAGGCGGACGTGCGCGCCCGTCCTACCTCCGGCAAGGTCGCGGAGTATTGCGAGGATCTGCTCTTCGAGCACCGGGTCTCCAACTCCCAACGCAACCTCTTCCAATACCTACGCGGCGAGCGGGCCGAGGGCGACAAGCCGCTCGGCATTACCCGTGATTTGAAGGGGGATGATACCGAGGACGACCTCGCCTGGTCAGGGGACGACGGGGCACCCACCACGGAGAGCCTAGCGGCTGACGTCGAGCCGGCGGAGGAAGCGCAAGGGGATGCCCAACCCCACGACGAAGAAGACAGCCGCGGCGGCGACACGCAGATCTACGGCGGCCACACCGTAGAGCACCTCGCCGCCGACGAGAGCTACGTCGGTGAGAGCGAGGATGAGGCATCGAGCGCCATTACCGGTGAGGTCGATGGCATCGCACGCGACGACGCCAACGCCGACCGCCCCCCCGAATCGGAAGCGGAAGCGGAATCGGAAGCGGAGTCCGAACCGGAACCGGCGGCAACCCCTGGCGCAACTGCCGGCCGGCGCCAAACCCTACTCGATCATCGCTGGCTCGATCCCCGTTCGCCGGTCGCGATCGGCGTGCTCACCACCCTGCTGGTGACCATCGTGCTCTCCATTTTCTTTGTGGTCCGCGACTCGGATGACGGGGAGGAGACCGCGGACACGGTTACCGAGATCACGGTCGCAACCACGAACGACGCCGGTGGAACGGATGACGGCGGCAGCGACGGTGGCGGCACCGACGAGACGGCGGCGGTCGACCCGGATGCGAGGGGCGAACCCGGTGGAGATCTGACCGGTGCCGACGGCGCCGACGGCGCCGAGGGTGTCGCAGGGGACGAGAGCGGCGGCGGAGGAGGTAGCCCAGGGGCGGTCCCCGACGCCGACGGGAGCTGGGAGGAGACCATCGTCGACACCGAAGAGGGTGTCGCAGGGACGGAGGTTCGCAGCGACACGCGCCCGGGCAAATCGCGGACCAAGGCCAAGGGCAAAAAGAGGAAGCGATCCCAAACCAAGAAGAACCAGTCGGCCAAGACCAAGAACGCCGGCAAGTCGACCATCACCATCACCGTCAGGCCCTGGGGCACGGTGTTTCTCGATGGCGACGAGAAGGGCAACACGCCGGTGGTCCGGGTGATCGAGGTCAAGCCGGGCAAGCACACCATCAAGGTCACCCACCCGACCCTGGGGAGCTCCCAAAAGAGCGTCACCGCCAAGGCGGGGGACAACACCCCAGTGGTCATCGATCTCCGCGGGAAGTAGACGCGACGGGCGGGTGTGAGCCGAGCCGAGTCGTCGTCTCAGGTCACCATGGCGGCGGATTTGACGCTTGCACCCTTGTGCCATTTGAGCGACACCCTTGTGGCCTGCCGATTTACCGAGGCCAAACGAAGGGTTGTCGATGCCCAGCAAGGAGCAGAGCCTCCGGGATCTCCTCCACTACCCCCCGGAACGCTGCGAGGAGATGCTCCGCGCCGCCCTGGAGTGTTACTCCGCGGGCGAGTTTGCCCAGGCGGAGACCATTCTGGTCGGGTTGATCTCCTTGGATGGTGACGACGCCCGCCCCGTGAAGCTACTCGCCTCAACCAGCCTGCTCCAGAACAAGCACCGCGAGGCCGAGCAGCTCTACGAACGCGCCCACCAACTCGACCGGAAGGACCCGTACACCCTGGTGGCCCTCGGCGAGATCAAGCTCAAGTCGCTCAAGCTCGAGGAAGCGGTGCCCCTGTTCGAGGCGCTCTTCGCTTTGGACCCGGCCGGGGAGATGGCCGCCGCCAACCGCGGCCGTGAGCTGGTCAGGGAGTACTACCGCAAGCTCGCCGGAGAGGACGAGTGAGCCCCGGGATGTCGGCGAGGAGAGGATGGTCGGGCACGGTATTCGCCGCCGTTCTCGCCCTGGCTCTGGCCCAGCCCGCGAGCGCCGGCCAGGAGGAGGCCAAGAGATCCGTCGACCAGGCCGAGGAGCTCTACTTCGCCGGCAACTACGAAGAGGCCCTGTTCCTGCTCGAGGAGTTGGCCGCCCAAGAGGACACGGCGGTCCCGGTCCAGACCCAGGCGCTCAGGCTCACCGCCTTCTGTTATTTCCTGGTCGATGCCAAACCCCAGGCCCACGATGCCTGGGTACGACTGCTCCGCCTCGACCCGACCTTCGAGTTGGACCCGGTGATGGAGAGTCCGGAGTTCGTCGCCT
>JAUUZB010000180.1 GCA_030590185.1 Deltaproteobacteria bacterium | reverse complement strand
GGTCTGCTCTGCTTCAACCTCGACGCCGAAGACATCGAGGCGCTCGCCGGCAACGTCTTCACCTTCACCGCTGGCCTGTTGCAGAGCTTCGACATGCGCCTGGTCGGCATCACCGATCCCGCCGCGCCGATGCTCGCCGCCCTGAGCGTCGGTGAGCCACCCACCATCCGCCTCGGCGCCGGTCACCTGGTGGCCACCGACGAGGAGGACCCGCTATTCGAGATCGCGATCAACAACCTCGAGTTCGGGATCTTCATGTTGATCGACGGTGCCCAGCAGCGGGTCTCCGGCCTCAAGGCCGATTTGGTATTGCTGATCTCCATCGAGCGCACGCCCCAGGGCAGCCTGGAGCTGGTGGTGGAGGACATTGCGCTCCTCGACATCCGGCAGATCTACAACGAAATGGTGCCTAGCTCGGATCTCTCGGATCTATTCGAGCTGGTGGTCGATATCGCGGTCGACGCCTTCCTCGGCGACGCCATGCGCATCGAGATCGATCTCTCCGACTCGATCAGCTCCTCGCTCGGCTTCCCGCTCGAGATGCGGATCAACTCCATCCGTCGCGACTACGGCCCCACCGACGTGCCCTACCTGTCGCTCTATGCGACCCTGTGCGACGAGTCGGACATGGCCAATGAGCTGAACTCGACCTGCTTCGTGCCGCCCCCGGGCTGGGGCGAGTCGGTGCGCAGCCACTTCATCCGCCTGGCCGATCCCGAGTCACTCTACGTGGCGCCGGTTGGCCTCCGCTTCCCGACGAGCCGTTTCTGGGGCGCGCCGAGCGGTTGGGCGCAGCTGGCAGTCGACTCCGATCCGCTGGGACGCTACGAGCTGCAAGCGCGGGTGGACGGCGGCGCCTGGAGCGGCTTCCGTGAGCCGGAGGCAGGCCTCTACGCCGTGCACAGCCCCCGCCTCAAGACCCTCGCCCTGCACACCATCGAGGTCCGCGCCCGCGAGGTCGGCGCGCCAGCGACCCGCAGCGAGCCGATCCCGATCAGCTTCTGGGTGGACCGCGAGCTGCCCGTGGTGCGCGCCACGCAGATAGGTGACACGCTCGTGGTGGAGGCCGAGGACCTAGGCTCGGGCGACGCCCTCGACCTCTGGTGGCGTTACCTCGACGGCCCGGCGATGAGCGACTGGATCCCGACCGGCACCGACATCGACGTCAGCGGCCTGTCCGGCACGGTCGAGATCATCGCCCGGGATCTGGCAGGCAACGAATCGCTGCCAGCGACCATCTGGCTAGGCGCTGCCTACGAGGCCGACGACCCAGCCGGCGACCCGCTGCCACCGGCCGGTGGCTGCGCCGCAGTCCCCTCGCTGCTCGCCGCATTCGCCATGCTCTTGCTCCTGGCGAGACGTAGAATGTAGTAGTGTCAGGCACCACTATATACCATATTTTTTTTATTGATCTCAAAGAGTTACGCGGTTTCCATCGTGATGCCAGGGGTGATTGTGAGTTCCGAGGCGATGCCACGGTCCTTGTTGTGCCGTAACTGCTCAATATTGCACGCCATTAAATGGTATATAGTAGTGCCTGACACCACTATATACCATCTTCGATCTTGGGTATCTTGGGCGACGAGCGATGCCTAGCCGGCGAAAAACGGAGACCGCGATCCGCGAGCTGTTGCGCTCCTGGGGCGTGGCAGCGACGGGCGATCTGCAGAAGACCCCCAAGCGGGTGGCGGCCCTGTGGCACGACCAGCTGCTGAGCGGACAGGATGTCGATCTCGCGGCGCTGCTGCGGGGCGGGACTGTTTGTCGGAGCTGCGATCCGGTGAGCCTGCTCGACGTCGACGTGCACCTGGTTTGTCCCCACCACCTGACGGTCGCTTTTGGGCAGGCCCACCTGGGATATGTCCCGGGCGGACGGGTGGCCAGCTTTGGCCGGCTGTCGGATCTGATCCACGCCTGCACGTCGCGTCTGATCCTCCAGGAGCAGGCCTCTACCCTGATCGTCGAGAGCATGATCGAGCACCTCGGGGCCACCGCCGCGGTCTGTGTCATCGAGGCCCGGCACCCGTGCCACAACCTGACCAAGCCGCGGGCACATCGGGCTCGAGCCCTCACCTGGGCGGCCTCCGGGCCCCGGGCCCAGACCCGCGAGCTGCGCGCCGGGTTGATGGCGGCGATCCGGCCGCGATGAGCGCGCGCCCCTTTATTTTTCTCAACATGGCGATGACCGTCGACGGCAAAATCACCTCGGCGGCGCGCGAGCATCCACGCTTCACCTCCGACTACGATCGCGAACAGATGGATCGGCTGCGCGCCGAGGCGGACGCGATCGTGATCGGTGCCGGAACCCTGCGGGCCGACGACCCGCCCCTCGACGTGCGCGACCCGCAGCTGCGCGCTCAACGGACAGGCCGCGGGCACGACGAGCCGATTCTCTCGCTGGTGGTCAGCGGGGACCTCGACCTGGATCTCTCCGCCCGGTTCTTCACCTCCCCGCCGGGCCGCTGCATCGTGGTCACCGTGGCGGGCAACCCGGGAGAGCGGGTCACCGAGGTCAGCAACCTGGCCGAGATCTGGTCCCTCGGCGACACGATCGTCGATCTGCAAGCCCTTGTCGAGCGTCTCCACGCCGAAGGTGTCAGGCGCCTGCTGGTCGAAGGCGGCGCCGAGCTCAACTGGGGCTTTCTGGCCGCCGACCTCTTCGACGAGCTCAACGTCACCATCGCGCCGGCGTTGCTCGGCGGTCGAGACGCGCCGACCATCATCGCCGGCGACGGACTGGCCATGGCGAGCCAACGGCATCTGGAACTGGCGGCGGTCCATCGCGAAGGGGATGAGCTCTACTGCCGCTACCGGGTGAAACGATGATCGGCCGCGGCACGCCAGGCGGGCTGGTCGGGCTGCTCGCTGCGTCGATGCTGACCGCCAGCCCTAGCAGCGCCCTCGCCGCCTCGGCGACCGTCGAGGTGATCTGCCTCGAGTCCCCCTGCGTGGTGATCGTCGGCCAGCAGACCCTACAGCCGGCCGCCCTCGAGCGCCGGATCACCCTCCCCCCCGGTAAACACCGCGTCATGGCCTGGGATCCCCCGACCGGCATGCGCCAGCTCAAGCAGGTGACGGTCCACAACGCCCGACACCCGGTGCGTATCGTTTACAACCTTCTCGACGCCCACGACGACCACACCGCACCGATGATCTCCCATTCACCCTGCGACGACTTCGCGAGCGGCGAGCCGGTCACCATCCTGGCGATCTTCCACGACGACCGCGACCTCTTCGAGCCACGGGTCTACTTTCGCTACGACGCTGATCCGAGCTGGGTCGGCGTGCCGCTGGTGATGCAGACGCGGGGGATGGCGGCCTTCATACCGGCGCGTTCCGGCGCCGCGCGGCTCAGCTACTACATCGAGGCCTTTGACGACCTGGGCAACGGGCCCGGGGAGCTCGGCAACGCCGAAGCCCCGATCCGGCTACGCGGGCGCGCCACCGCCTCGGACTGCGATCAGCTCGGCGCCGAGATGGTCCCCAGCCTGTTCAGCGTGATGACCGTCGGTCGCTCGCACTGCTCGGTGTACGTGGCGGACCAGCTGATCGGCACCGCGCCGCTGTTCAAAAAGATGGTGCCCCCCGGGGAGCACGAGGTGAAAGTCACCTGCGCCGACGGCGCCACGTACGTGACGCGCGTTCTGTTCGAGGACAACGCCAGCGAGAAGCTGATCATCACGCCCGGCATGCTCCAATGATGCTCGCCTGACGCCCAGCCTCAACCCGACCGTTCACGCAACATCGCCAGCGCCTCCAGGGCATACGGCCGGTGCTCAGCGAGCAAGTGGGACAGGACCTTGGTGTTCGGCTCGTCGAGCTTGGCGGCTAGGCCATCGAGCTGACTGCGCAGACGCCGCGCCACAGTCGCCACGAGCCCTGGATCGGCACCGGCCAACAGGGCCGCGGCGCGATCGACCTCCCACTCGCAACTGCTCAACGCCTTGAGGCCGAGCCCGCGCAGGCGGTGGGAGAGGGTGCGCGACCTGGAGCTGTAGCCGAGCGCCGCCTCGGCCGCCCCGATCACGAAGCCGGTGGCGCGCAAGGCGTCGAGCTCACCCCGCTCCCGCTGCGAGAACGGCGCGTCGGAGGGAGCCGGGTTTCCGGTCGACAGCGGCGTCGAGGCGCGTGCGGATGGGGGGGCGACTAGGCTCTCCGGGAAGTGGGCCGGTTCGAGGACACCGCTGCCCGCGACATCGGCCCGACGAAAGGCCTGGCGCACGGTGCGCCGCAGCTCGCGCACGTTCCCTGGCCAGCCGTAGTTGCTCAACAGGGCCCGGGACTCCCGTGTCAATTCAGGACACGTACCACCGCCCGCCTCTTTGGCGGCCGCGGCCAGGAAATGCTCCGCCAGGCGCAGGATGTCGTCGCCGCGCTCACGCAACGAAGGCAAACGGACCTCCTCCCCGGCCAGCCGCTCGAACAGATCGCGGGGGAAACGCCCCTCCTCTACCTCGGTCGCCAGATCGCGGTTGGTGGCGAAGATGAACTTGACGTCGACCCGCCGCTCGCCGCCGGTGCCGACCGCCGGGTTAAAGGGCCGACCCTCGAGGGGCAACAAGAGCAGGGCCCGGGCCTGGGCCGGGAGCAACGCCACCTCGTCGAGGAACAAGGCGCCGCCGTCGCTCTCGGCGAGGAGCCCCGGTTGTCCGGAGCGCGGCAGGTTTTGCAAGCCGCTGTTCTCGCCATAACCGAACAGCTTGGCGCCGGCGATGGTCGGGTCCCCGGCGCTGAGCTCGGCGCAGCTGACCGTGCGCATGCTCTGCTCTGCCCGCTGGCCGCAGGCATGGATCGCCTCGGCCACCGCGGTTTTACCGGTGCCGGTCTCGCCGAGGATCAACACCGGGTCGTTGCTCGCCGCCGCGATCACGATCTCTTCGAACACCTCGAGGAAGGCTGGGCTCTCGCCGACCAGCGAGGTCCGGCGTATCTCCCCGAGACGCGGCCAACGTTCCTCGAAGCGTTGGAGCTTGGCCCGCAGACCACCGGCGGCTGGCACCGGCGGCAGGTATCCGATGGCTCCCTGCTCACGGACCTCGCTGACCAACCGCGAACGCTCCCGCCGGGCGTCGCGCAACAACCCCGGCTCGGCGGTTTGTTCCACGCCGGTCTGGTTCTGTTGGATCTGCTCGTGCAGTTTGCGCAGCCGCTCGTTCTGCTCGAGCCGCCCATTGACCCGCGCGATCAGGTCGTCGAGCTCGAAGGGCTTGACGATGTAGTCATCCGCCCCGGCGCGCAGGCCGGCATACTTGTCCTCCGCCCCACCCTTGGCAGTCACGAACAAAAAGGGCGTCAAGGCGGTCTCCGGCCGTGACCGCACCTCGGCGCACAGCTCGAGGCCGTCCATCTGCGGCATCATGATGTCGGAGACGATCAGGTTTGGGATCTGCTGGTCGAGTTGTTCGAGGGCGGCGCGACCATGGCCGGCGCGCAGCACCGTGTGGCCGGCACGCTCGAGGTTGTAGGCGATCACCTCGAGCATGTCCTGCTCGTCTTCAACTACGAGTATCGTCGCCACCGGTGTCTCCTGTCAGAAGATGTGGTTGATATCGACGTAATAGCCCAACGTGTCCTCGGTGGGCGAGTAGGCGACGTCACCCCGCAGGATGAAGGTCTCCCCCCATTGCAGGCGCAGGCCACCGCCGGCCCCGACCTTGTAGCGGGCGCCGCCGTCATCCAGATCCGGGCGGGGCTCGAGCTCGGCCCAAACCCGGCCGGCGTCGACGAAGGTGATGGCGCCGAGGTTGAAACGCTCGCCATAGATCTCGAACGGGAGAATTTTTGAGCGCAACTCGAGGTTCCCGAGCACCTTGACCTTGCCGTGGTAGCGCTTGCCGGGCACGCCACGGATCGAGCTCGCGCCGCCGGTGGTGTCACCCGGGTAGAGGCCTTCATGGCTCGGCAGCAGGTAGATAGGCACGTCCCCAAAGCTCACGTCGACCATCATCCGGGCGGCCAATACGCAGTACTCTCCCCACAACGGGAAGAAGAAGCGCGACGTGGCGTTGGCGCCTCCGTAGCCGAAGCCTTCGCCGAGCCCGGCACCGCCGCGCAGGGAGACTTCGTGAAACATGCCGCGGCTGGGCGAAAAGTCGTGGTCCCGGGTGTCCCAACTCACACCCACGATGCCGGTCAACAAGCTGTGATTGCTGGCGCCGACCACCAGATCCTGAACCACCGAGCCGCTCCCGCCGGCGAGATCCCCGGCGAGCAGGCTCCCGTCAAAGACGTTGATCACGTTGTAGGTGAAGCCGGTGCCGGCGATCAGATCGAGCTTGCCGAGGTCGCCGTGCCAGAGTCGGATGCGCGCCTTAGCGTCGGCGTGGGGATGGATCCAATCGTATTGGTAGTAGGTCGAGTTGGCCGCCTCGAGGGATTCGTCGTACGCCGCGCCGTTGCCAAAACCGTAGTAACCGTTGTTGAGGGTACGCGAGAAGGCAACTTTGAGGTTGAGGCGCAGGCGGCCGTCCCAAAGGCCCGGCGCGTCGAACAGGACGTGGTGATCGTGGAACGGAAAATCCCAGCGGCCTGCTTCGAGCTCCATCACCGACATATAGGCCAGGGCTTCGAGCCGCCAGGCGTACGGATCGTCCTCCTCGGAGAATTTGGCGAGGGTGACGATCGCCCCGAAGGCGAAGCCGGTGTTGTTGTCATAACCGAGGGCCGGCGTGCCGCCGATCTCGAGGCGGTTGGGGTCGACGGCCTCGGGATCAGCGACCGTCTCCTGTTCCGCCGCCCCGTCAACAACTCCGGGCTCGGCCCCGGGGGCGTCCGGCGCGTCGGTCATGTCGGCCGGTGACGCAACGAGCGCCAGGGTCAACATCATTGAAATCTGCATCGCCTGCCCTCCTCACCAACCTGCATCTCTGGGTTCAGCAAGCCGTACGCCAACCGCCCCTAGGCTCCCCCGCGATAGGTTCGCCACTGCCCCACCACCCGATCCTGACGAAACGGGCTGTGCACCAGGCCGGGGGGCGAGACCACCTCCCCCGGGAATCCGCCGCTCACCAACACGAACATCATCGGCGCCCTCCCCTCTCTCGAACCGTCGGCCCACCAAAACCCAACCCCCCCCCCCCCCCCCCCCCCCCC
>JAUUZB010000445.1 GCA_030590185.1 Deltaproteobacteria bacterium | reverse complement strand
GGGACATCAAGCCAGAGAACGTCCTGGTGGACCGGCAGGGCACCCTCAAGCTCACCGACTTCGGCATCGCGCGCATCCTCGATAACCAAACCCTGACGGTCACCGGCACCCTGCTGGGGTCGCCGGCCTACATGTCGCCGGAGTACATCGACGGCCAGGAACCGGACGCCCGCTCCGACATCTTTTCCTTCGGCGCCATGATCTACCAGCTCGCCGTGGGCGCCCTCCCCTTTTCGGCGCCGTCGCCCCACGCGCTGCTCAAGAAGATCTCCACCGGGGCCTACACGCCAGCCGACCAGGCAAACCCGAGCATTCACCCGGCCATCGCGCGGCTGATTCACAGCTGCCTGGAACGGGATCCCGCCGCCCGGCTCGGCTCCGCCGCCCAACTGGTCGCTGAGATCGATCGCCTCCTCGGCCGTCTCGACCTCGACCCCGACAAGGAACGCCCCCGGTTGCTGGCGGACCCCGTCCTCTACGGCGCCGCCCTCGAGGCGAGCCTGGTGGCGACCTATTTCGATCTCGGAAAACGCGCCCGCGCACGCCAGCGCAGCGGCGAAGCGATCGACGATTTCAACCGGGTGCTCAGCATCGAGCCGGACCACCCCGAAGTCCATCAACAGCTCAACCAAGTGGCCTGGCGGCGCGGGCTGGGCAAGACGATCCGTCTCGGCGCCATGGGGGTGACAGGGGCGGTACTGGTCACCGCCGCGGTGGTGCTCGGGTTTGGGGAGCCCACCCCCTACGAACCGCCGCCGGTCAGCGAGCCGCCCGAGGATCTCGCGTTCGGGAGCGATCCCCTGATGTCGGTCCCGGAGTTGGACGAGCGACGTCAGGTGGTGGTTACCATCGCGGGGGTCGGAGACCTGTTCGTCGACGGCAAGCTCTACTGGGATGAGCACATCAACGGCGAGGCGATGGGTGGCGAGCACAAATTGTTGCTCGACCCGGGGAACCACACCGTCGAGGTGATCGGCGAGAAAAAGCGAGACACACGGGAGCTCTTCGTGCCGCTCTCCGGCCGGACGTCGGACCTCCATTTCGACGTGGCGGTCCACCGCGTGGCCTCAACGCCGGAGGATCTCCATACCGAGAATCCGGCCGATCTCGAGCGCAAGCGGATCGTCTTCAAACCGGCCCAGTGGGTGAACGTCTTTGTGGACGGCGACCCAAAGCCGGTGCTCCAGAACCAGATGACACCCTTCTCGCTCGATCTGAGTTTCGGCGAGCACCAGGTGCTGTTCACGAATCCCCACGCCAAGCCGCTCACCCTCACCCTCAGGATCAACGACGAGGGGCCGGCACAGCCGGTATTGGTGCGGCTCGAGCCGAAACCCAAGGCGGCCTATCTGCTCCTCAGCGGGCTGCCCACCGACGGGGTGTCGAGCATCGAGGTGGCGGGCAAGAGGCTGCGGATCACGGAGATCAACCGGGATGACCCGATCCTGGTGCCCCTCAACGGTGGCCGGGCGCAGTTGGTGCGCGTCATCAAGCACGGCTATGCGCCCTTCAGCGAGACCGTGACCTTCACCGCCGGCCAAACCAAGACCCTTGAAGTCAAGCTCAGTCGCCTGTAGCCCTAGGGGCGATGCTTTCGCTCGCCGGTCTCGCGGCACCGGTGGTGTGCCTGTGCCTCGCCCAGACGGCCGGATCGGTGACGGTCGAGGATGAGTTGCGCCGGGCCAAGAACGAGTACGCGTACGGCAACTACGACCAGGCGATCGCGGACCTGCGCGGCCTGCTCTACCCCATGCGCCTCTACACCGACGAGCAGGTGATCGAGACCCGCCGCTACCTGGGCCTCTCCTATTACCTGGTGGATCAGAAGACGGATGCCCGCGAGGAGTTCACCAAGCTCCTCTACCTCGACCCCGACTACGAGCTCGATCCGTTCACCGTGGCGCCGCCGATCATCGAGTTGTTCGAGGCGGTCCGCAAGGAACACCAGCCGGTGCTCGACGGCATCCGGGAGCGCCAGAGCGAGGTCAAGCTCGGCACCGAGCCCGCCGGTGGGTTCCGGCGCACGGTCGTGGTGCAGCGCACCGAGCACAGCGAGATCGCCACCTTCCTGCCCTTCGGGGTCGGGCAGTTCCAGAACGGTGACCTCGGCTGGGGCATCGCCTTCGCCACGGTCGAGGCGGCCCTGCTCGGCGTCAACATCGGCTGTTTTCTGTGGCTGTCGCTGCAGGAAGGGGACGGCCGCCCCGGCTACTATTCGAGCGAGGCAGACGTGGTGCAGGCAATCATCGTCACCCAGGTGGTGAGCGCCGCGTTGTTCGGTGTGACCTGGAGCCTCGGGGTGCTCCAGGCGCGGATCAACTTCGTGCCCTACATCGAGCGACGGCAGGTGACCGACGAGCCGTTGGCGGATGGGACCGCGACCCGCTGGCGCTACAACCTGAATTTCAGCCTCAATTTCTAGGCAGCCCATCTCTAGCCGCTTGCCGCCATCTGCCCAGGGTTGTTAAAGGGATGCGATGGCGCTTCTGGTGTACCGCACCGACGAGGGCGAAGAGCGGTTCGCGCTGTTCAAGAATATCACCCGTGTCGGCTCCGACCCGAGCTCTGACGTCCCACTTCCAGAGGATGACGTCGCCTCCGATCACGCCCACATCCTGCGGGAGGGTGATGAGTTCGTCGTTGCCTCCCTCGGGCGCGGCCGCGCGGTCCACGTCAACGGCCGCAAGGAGAAGCGCCGCACGCTCGCCGACGGCGACACGATCAAGAGCGGTGCCGCCGAGCTGACCTGCGTGCGTCACGACGATGCCCTCGCCGACGAGAACACCGACGAGCGGCTGGTTTCCCGGGTCAACGCCTATCAGGAGATCGTCGACTTCTCCGACCGCCTGTTGCGCTCCGTCAGCCTCGAGACGTTGCTGCCGGCGCTGATGGAAAAGGTGGTCGACCTGACCAACGCCGACAAGGGCTTTCTGGTCCTGTTCGTCGACGGCCAGCCGAGGGTCGAGGTGGCGCGCAACATCGATGGCGAGGAGGTCGCCAACGCGGTCGAGGAGCTCTCTGACAGCATCCTACAAAAGGTGGTCCGCGAGCAGCAGTCGGTCATCGTCTCCGACGCCCTCAACGACGCCGAGTTCAAATCGAGCGTCTCGGTGATGAACCTCAAGCTGCTGTCGGTGATGTGCGTGCCGCTCAAGGAGGCGGGCGAGGTGTTTGGGTTGATCTACCTGGGCAGCAACCGCGCGGTCAGCCTGTTCGAGCCTTCGATGCTCGACGCGGTGACCGTCTTCGCAGCCCAGGCCTCCCTCTTGATCCGCAACGCCATGCTCCTCGACGAGCTGCGCGCCGACAACCTGGCCCTGCGCAGCGCCGCCAAGGAGTTGAAGTTCGGCGAGGTGATCGGCTCCTCGGATGGCATGCAGGAGGTATTCCGCAAGATCCGCAAGGTGGCGCCCACCGACATCTCGGTGTTGATCACCGGTGCCACAGGTACAGGAAAGGAGCTGGTCGCCCGCGAGCTGCACCGCCGGTCCGATCGCAAGGACGGGCCGTTCGTGGTGGTCAACTGTGGCGCCATCCCCGAGAACCTCCTCGAGAGCGAGCTCTTCGGTCACATGCGTGGGGCATTCACCGGCGCGGTAGCCACCCAGCCGGGACGCTTCCAGGTCGCCCACCACGGCACCCTGTTCCTCGACGAAATCGGTGAGATGCCGGTGGGCCTGCAGGTCAAGCTGCTGCGCGCCCTCCAGGAGAAGGTGGTCACCAAGGTCGGTGCCACCAAACCGGAAACCGTCGACATCCGGGTGCTGGCCGCCACCAACCGCGAGATCGACGATGCCATCGCCGATGGCTCCTTCCGCGAGGATCTCTACTACCGGCTCAACGTGGTCGGTATCCACCTGCCACCGCTGCGCGACCGCGGCGAAGACATCATGCACCTGGCGCGCTACTTCCTCAAAGAGTACGCCGCAGAGTACGAATCCAAGGTCCAGGGTTTCTCGCCCCAGTGCGTGATGCTGATCAAAAGATACAGCTGGCCAGGCAACATCCGCCAACTCGAGAACCGCATCAAGAAGGCGGTGATCATGGCCGACCGGGTGCAATTCACCCCCGAGGACCTCGAGCTCTCCGACCGCGACCTCGAGCCGGTGGTCCCCCTGGCGCAGGCCAAGGAGGACTACCAGCGCCGTTACATCAACGAGATCCTGGCCCGCAACAACGGCAACCGCACCAAGACCGCCCACGACCTCGGCGTCGACCCGCGGACCATCTTCCGCCACCTGGAGCGCGAAGAACGCGAAGGCTAGCCGTCGTCGGAGCGCCGCAACATCCTCCTCGCCTCGCGCCTCAGCCCCCGGAATGCTACAACCCCCACCATGTGGGTCCACCGGCGTCTCGCCAGGGTCGTCATCGGCCTGCTGCTCTCCCTGGCGGTCCATGCCTCCTGCGTGATGCCCCCGCCCCTCGAGGAGATCACGCCCCCCACGAATCGTCCGCCGCGCAGTCTGCCCCAGAGCCTCGCGCCGGCGCCCACCATCCTGCCTCCCACGGAGGCGGCCGCTTGCCCCGATCGTCTCACCTTCCAGGCCTCCCTGTCCGACCCGGACGGTGACATCATCTACTGGCGCGTCTTCGTCGACTACTACGCCGACCTCGACCGCGAGCCCGAGGTCGAGGAGCTCGTGGTCGAGGACGACCAGCCGACGCCGATCCAGTTCACCGTGGACAGCGGCTCCTTCAGCGAGACCAACCCGCACACGGTCGAGCTCTATGTTGCGGACCGGCCCTTTGCCCAGGGGCAGCTCTTCGCCCAGGGCCGAGTCCTGACCGACACCGAGGGTTTGGTCGACACGTTCCTGTGGACCCTCGAGCTCGATGAGAGCCTCAACGTCCTGTGCCCGGAATGACCCCGACGCGGATCCTGGGCCTGGCCGGGGTTGGCTGCCTCCTGCTCGCCGCCTGC
>JAUUZB010000671.1 GCA_030590185.1 Deltaproteobacteria bacterium | reverse complement strand
TACCTGGTGGTCCGTGCCATGGCGGCGCGGCTGGCCTTCATCAACCATCGGTTGGTACGGGACGAGGACCGTGGAAAGCTGAGCGCCTTCGTTCGCAGGTTGTTCGGGGATCAACTCGTCGAGATCGGTTGGGACCCGATGCCCGAAGAACCGCCGGAGCAGGCGGTGAGACGCGCGGCGGTCATTGACCTCCTCGGAGACGCCGGGCGCCACGACGGGGTGCTGGCGGAGGCACGTCACCGCACCGAGTTGGAAATGGACAACCCGGGAGCCGTAGATCCAAACCTCGCCGGGGCTCTGATTGCCCTCACCGCCCGAGACGGGGACCTGACGTTGCTCGAGCGCTACCTCGACGTCTATCAACGCCGCAAGCGCGAGGGGGCCGCGCCGGAGCTCCTGGCTCGCTACCTCAACGCCCTGTCTCACTTCGAGGCCCCCGCCGTGGTGGAGCGAGTCATCGACTACTGCATCGACGGCACCATCCCCCAGGAACAGCTGCAGCTCGTGTTCGCCTCGCTACTCTTGCGTCGCGCCAGCGGCCGCATCGCCTGGCAGGCTCTCCGCAGCCGTTGGGACGAGCTAGCGCCACGGGCCGGTGCCATGAGCATCAGCCGGTTGGTCGAAGCCACCGGCGCCCTGCCGGTGGATCTCCGCGACGAGGTGGCCGCCTTCTTCGAGGCCAACCCGGTTCCGGAGGCGGCCCGGGCGGTGCAGAAGGCCTTGGAGACCATGGAGCTGCGCCGCCAGCTCATCGCCCGCGAGGGGGAACGGCTCGGACGTTTTTTGACTCGCGCTGAGTCCCCCTGATCGTCACTATTGAGGAAGGGAGAAGGTCGTGGTTTCTCGAATCGTCTTCGGGGTTTTGTTCGTGGCCGCACTCGCCCTGAGCGGATTCCTGCTCTACCTGACCCTGACCCGGGATGACGTCCCGATGCGAGGGTTTGTGCTGGCCGCGGGGATTCTCGGGGTGGGGGTCTATTCGTTGGTCAGGGCGATCAAGGGATCGACGGCGGCGGAGCGGCCCGAGCCGAGGCCAGAGGATTGATCACGCTGTAGTCTGCTGAGGACACAATGAACTGCCGCCTTCACCGCCGACCTTCAAAGATTCGGTAGAGCTCTGTCGCGGGGCAACTCCGCACCTTCGGAGCCAACGGATCAGCTCGGTTGCCGGCGCCCAGCAAGCAGAGCACTGAGAACCACCAGTCCGATGGCGGTACCGAGATACACGTCGGCGACATTGAACACCGGCCAGTGGTGCAGATGCACGAAATCGACCACGTAGCCGCGCAGGGCACGGTCCGCGGTGTTACCCGCCGCCCCGGCGAGGGCGAGGAAGGCGGCGACCCGCTCGATACGTGTGAGCCCCCGGCCCAGCCAACGCCGACGCACGAACACGACGCTGGCGAGGACCACCAACATGATCAGGTTGGTGGATAGCAACAGGGGCTTACGCACCCGCTCCGGAATGAAACGCAAGCTGTTGAAGGCCATGTCGGTGTTCTCGACGTAGGTCAGATCGAGCACGCCCGAGATCACCGCCACGGGGTTGCGCCCCTCGAGCAACGACTTGGCCGAGTACTTGGTGGCGTGATCACAACCGACTAGGCCGAGACACAAGATGAGCAGGGCGGGAAGCGACAATCGGCGCATGGGTCCTCCGTTGGGCGCCACAACCGTTGGGCGGTCCGCGCTATTCCCGCCGTGCCACGATCGCTTGCTGAGTTGCCCAGCCGGCGTTTTTGTACTTCGGGGATCGGCGGTGAGGAGCTTCGCTACCGCGTCCGGCGGCCGGGCCTCTGACCAGCAAGCCGATCAGGGTGACGAGTCCCCCCTCGCCTCCTCCAGGATCCGAGCCGTGAAGCTCGGCCGCAGATAAAACCCCACCGGCCGGGCGAGGCCGGCGCCGTCCTCGGTGGGCGCCACGGTGCGTACACTGGCGTCGGCCGCCTTGGGACGGATCTGCAAGAGTTGCCCCTCGTAACCGTCCACGGCCCCGCCGCTGCCGAGAGCGCCGATCAGGTCCTCCCAATCCGCGGCCAACTGAGCCAAGTCCTCCGCACTCGGACTCCACAGCACGGCTCGACCAAACCGCCGCTCCGCCAAAGGGATCGGCGGGGCCTCCACCGGCAACCACAATACCCGCGCCAGCCGTTGCTCGAGCCGCGATCCCAGCCAGGTCTGTTGGTCCACGGTCGCCATTCGGATCGAACAACAAAAGGTAGACTCGGTTGGTACCCCGTTGGCACGGAGCGGAATGGTCTTGAGCTCGACCCCGAGATCCACGAAATCCGGCCGGTCCCCAGCGGTGGGATCCGCGCCCAGGGCGCGCTCGGCGAGCTGACCGACGAACCCCTTGGCCCGCCGCTGGTCCGGGGGCATCGACATACCGAGGGCGGCCGCTAGCTCCGCGAGCGCGTGACCCTCCAGGGCCGCGGCGCGCACCTGCAGCTCCCGCACGGTCACTGGCGGCGGCCGGCGGGTGGGCGCCGGGGGCTGCGCAAAGGGGAGCGGCTCTTGAAAGCCCTTGCCCAAAAAACCTCCGTGGTTGGGTGGTCGAAGTCATTGGGATAGCATGGGCCCCGCATAAGGTTCACCATGTCATTGCTCAAAATCGCCCACATCGGGCATCCGGTGCTGCGCGCCTCGAACAGTGAGCTCACTCGCGACGAGCTCACGAACGACCGTGTCCAGACGTTCATCGACGATCTGATCGCCACCATGCACGACGCCAATGGCGCCGGTCTCGCCGCTCCACAGGTGTTCGAGCCGCTGCGCATCTGCGCCATCGAGGTCAAGGACAACCCACGCTACCCCTACAAACCGGAGATCCCGCTCACCGTTCTGGTCAACCCGACGTTGACCTATCTGACCGAGGAGCGCTTCGAGAGCTACGAGGGTTGCCTGAGCGTCCCGAACCTGCGGGGTTTGTTGCGCCGCTGCCCGGAGGTGCGCGTCCAAGCCTGGGACCGGTGTGGCGGGGAGCTCGACTTCGTCGCCCGGGGTCTGAGCGCCGGGACCTACCAGCACGAGGTAGATCACCTCGACGGTATGCTGTTCGTGGACCGGGTCGAGGATCCCAAGACCCTGTGCACCTGGGAGCAATTCGACCGCCACCACAAGGCAGCCTTCGTCGAACGGGCAGAGGCCGTCGTCGCCCGCTGGGGGGGTTGATGCATTTCGTGAAGTCTGCGAGCCTGATCTCAACCGAGGGCGTGCAATGCGTGTGAAACTCTGGCGGATCGTCTTGGCTGTAACCTTGCTCGCCTGGTGCGCCGGTGGCTGCACCCTGTTGGGCTTCGGCCAAAAGAAATCAAAGACAACCGCGGACCGCTCGCGCGACCGCGGCTCATCGGATCCCGACTCCTGGGGTGGCTCCGACGGCGACGAAGCCGGGGTCCGGAAGATCAGCCGCAACCTCAAAAAGTTCCGATCCGCCCTCAAGGAAAAAGACTTCGACTACGCCACCAAATGGCTCAGCAAGGCGATGAAGGAGGCCCGGAATGCCTCCGAGGTCACCAAGGGGCACCCCGACTTCGAAGACATCGAGATGTTGGTGGACCGCTCCCGCCGCCGGCTCGACGTCGCCATCGAGACCGACCGCATCGAGCGGCGCAACGCCGCCATCGACGACCTGATCTTCCGGGGCGACAAGGCGACCGGCCGAGCCAACTCCCTCTACGTCACCCTGGCGCAGCGGGTGCCGACGAAGAAAGACATCGGCGAGCTCGATAACCTGCTCGAGTACCTCGCCGGACTCAAGTCGGAGGGCAGCGTCTACCTCGACGAGGACCGCTACGCCGAGCACGCCCTGGAACGCGATACCAAGGTCGCCGCCCTCAATACCCTGCGCACGGAGGTCAGCTGGTTGGTCGGCGCCATGAAGAAGATCGGCGCCAAGGTGACCACCGCCTACCGGGCCGCGGTCAAGGGACACAAAACCAAAAACATCAAAAAGCGCATCAAGCTCT
>JAUUZB010000208.1 GCA_030590185.1 Deltaproteobacteria bacterium | reverse complement strand
GGTTGGTTGGTGGCCCGGGGGGGTGTGGTGTTTTTTGTGGCGGGGGGGGTGGGGGTTTTGGGGGGGGGGGGGGGCCCTTCGCCGCGGGGCGGGGTGTGGCGGCCCACGGCTCAGGGCGAACGGGTAGTCGGGGGCAATTGCCTGGCAGAGGAGCTAGTCTCCCTTGTCCGGAATCTGGCTCATGGCATGCTCGGCCATGGCGGTGATGGTCAGGCTCGGGTTGACGCCGAGGTTGGCGGGGATCATCGACCCATCGATCACGTAGAGTCCTTCGTGTCCGAAAACGCGACACCCGCCGTCGACGACCCCGTGCTCGGCGTCCGGGCCGATGGCGCAGCCACCGAGAATGTGAGCGGTCGAGCCGACGTTCAGCAAGGCCTCGGCGGCGCTGTTGCTCGGCATACCGCCGGTGTGCTGGGCCACCAACTTGGTGATCTCTTGGGCCTGGGGCATCTCAGCGGGGATGAACTGGCGTTCATCCTCGCGCTGCGACACCAGCATTTTGCGAAACGGCCACCACCAGCGCCGTTTGGTCAGCATGCGCATGCTGTTGTCGAGGGTTTGCATCACCAACAGGATGATGGAGCGGCGCGCCCAACCGAAGGGCCAGTGAATCCGCAGGGTGCGCAGGGGGTGACGCATCATCGCCCACAGCCAACGCAGGGGCCGGGTGAAGCGGTTGCCGCCCTCGACGAAGACGGTGAGCAACAAACCCATGAGATCTGAGCCCCGCGGATAGCGTACCGGCTCCACGTGGGTCACCTCATCGGGGAAGAAGCTCGAGGTGATGGCGATGCCGTGGGAGTAGTCGACCTCGTCGTTCGTGGCGGTCACGCAGGTCAGCGCCTCGCTGTTGGTCCGCGCCCGCTGTCCGAGCATGGGCGACAGCCGCGGCAAGGTGCCCGCGTCTCGACAGCCGAACAGCAGCGGCAGGGTGCCGAGCACGCCCGCCGCCACCACCACTTGGCTCGCCTCAAAGCGCCGCTTGCCGCCACCGAACCACGAGGTCGTGCGGTGGGTATCCACCTCGTAGCCGCCGTCGGGCGCCTCGCGGATCAACCGCGCCGTGGTCTCGGGGATGATCTCGCAACCGAGCTTCTCGGCCAGGTAGAGGTAGTTCTTGTCGAGGCTGTTCTTGGAGTTGTGGCGGCAGCCCGCCATGCAGCCGCCGCAGAATTTGCAGCCGGTGCGCTCCGGTCCGCGACCGTCGAAGTAGGGATCCGGCACGGTTTCTTCCGGCTCACCGAAGAAGATGCCCACGTCTTGCGTTTTGTAGGTGTGACCGCGTCCCATCCCTTCGGCGACGCTCCGCAGTACTTCATCGGCCCGCGTCTCCATCGGACAGGCGGTGACCCCGAGCATCTGGCGCGCCGTGGCGTAGTGGGGCGCGAGGGTGGCCTTCCAATCGGCCATCTCCGACCACTGGGGATCTTGGTAGTAAGGATCCGGCGGCTCGAGCAGGGTGCAGGCGTAGCCGAGGCTGCCGCCGCCGACCCCGGTGCCAGCGAAGATGAGGACGTCCGAGAGCAGGCTGATGCGAATGATGCCGAAGCAGCGCAACGAGGGCATCCACACGTACTTGAAGACGTTCCAGGTGCTCTTGGCAAAATCCTCGTTGCGGAAGCGCTTGCCCGCCTCGATCACCGCTACCTTGTAGCCCTTCTCGCTCAGGCGCAGGGCCGAAACCGCGCCGCCAAAGCCAGAGCCGATCACCAAGAAGTCGTAGCGTGAGGTCATCTGGATCCCTCTCTCCGGCGCTGCATCACCGAGCGCCTCAACGGACGTTATCCCTTTTGCTTGGGAGAAATGAAGGACCGATGACTGGCACCGGCCTGGTGCTTTGTTCTTGCTTTCTCCTGCACCGGAGGCGCGGCGCCGCATCCCCCCTTGACGGGTGGTCGAGGCGAATCATACGCTTTTCGTAAGACTTTTCCCGGGATGGGCCGTGCTTCGATCTTCTCTCATCGCTGGCGTCTGTCTGGCCAGCATCGGTTGCCAAC
Organism: Deltaproteobacteria bacterium; assembly: GCA_030590185.1. The sequence continues at coordinate 4,852 of JAUUZB010000208.1, read as the reverse complement.
CGTCGGTTCCCGGCTCGGAGGGTGCCGGTGGTGCGTCCGGTGGTGACGCCGCGCCGGCCGGTGACAGCGCGACGCCTCCGCCGGTCTATCCTCACGATGACGTGCCCCCGGTGGTGGTGATCAGCGATCCCACATCCGACCCCCACCAGGCTTCGAGCTCGCCCCTGGTGGTCCACGGCATGGTCAGCGATGACGTGGGTATCGCGGCGTTGCGGGTGAAGGTCGGGCCGAACGTCGAGCAGCCGGCCGACCAACCGGAGCTGGATGGCAGCTTCGCCCTGGCGGTCACCATCATGCCTGGCACCCAGCTGATCACCGTGCGCGCCATCGACGTGGGTGGCAACGAGGGGACCGCCAGCCGAACCGTCACCCTGGCCTACGGCGCCGATACCGCCCCGCCCTCGCTCGCCATCGTGACTCCAATCCCCGACTTCACCACCGCAACCCCCGAGGTCTCGGTCACCGGCACCGCGGCGGATGACGTGGCGGTGGTATCGGTAACCGTCTCGGTGGATGGCGCACCACCCGGGTTCGCCCACACCGACGACAACTTCGCGCACTGGTACTACCCAGCCACCGTCGAGTGGCGGCCGGACGGTCAGCCGAACGTGATCACGGCGCGCGCCGAGGACGTGGAGGGCAAGAGCGCCGAGACGTCGGTCACCGGTAGCTCCACCGCGGTCTCCGACCGGGACTTGCCCCTGGTGGCGATCACGGCGCCGGCGGATGGCTTCGAGACGGACGCGGACGACCTGCTGGTCACCGGCACCGCCTTCGACGCGGCCAGCGGCCTCGACAGCGTGGAGATCCGCGTCGGCGTCGGCCCGTATAACTCCGTGACCACGAGCGATGATTTCGCGACCTGGAGCGCGCTGCTCTCGGTGGCCCCCGGCGACAACCTGATCAAGGTGAAGGCGACGGACCGGACTGGCAATGCCGCCTCGGATACGATCAACGTGATCAATACCAGCGGCGACACCTGGACCCCGCGGGCGACGATCACCCTCACCTGGGCGGCACCCACCTACCCAACCAGCACCTTCAATCTCGACAAGGCCGGGCTCGCGGCCCTCATGTCCGGCGGCGTGGCCGAGCAGATCACCATGCTGGAGCTCGACCTCTATCCGGTGGTGAGCGGCTCCCTCGGCCTGATCACCGAGGCCTGCGGCCCGGGCTGGGCGTGGAGCGACGTGACCGCCTCCTGCCCGGCACAGTGGGGCCAAGCGGAGATCAACATGTTCCAGTTGATCACCATGACGCCGGCCAACGTCAACGTCGCAGGTACCTCGATCGAGGGCATGGAGGATCTGGCCTCGACCCTCAGCAGCCTCGGGTTGATCTCCGACTTCCACGAGATCCTGGCCGAGTCCCTGGGCATTGGCCTCTACGATACGATCGTCAGCCCCGCCGCCATGGCCAACGCTATGTTTTGGGACGTCATGGTGCCACACCCGAACACCACCAGCGACGGCTACGTGGTGGTCACCATGGCGGACGCCCTCGAAGACATGACCGGGTTAGCGGCAAAGTTCGACGCCGCCGGCTCCCACCCGGGCTTCCTCGACTCGGTCAACGGCAGCACCTACGCCGAGGTCATGACCCCGAGCTTTCAGATGTCCATGGTCGCGGCTTCCAACCTGCACTGGCACGACGGCGTCGACCTCGCGAGCGGCAAGGCCTACCTGGCGGTCAACGCCGACGTCACCGGCCCGACCTACGATGACGTGCTCGAGTTTGATTTCTTGAGCCCGTCCACCTTCACCATCAGCGGGCTCGCCGCCAACCCGACCGTCGATCTCGTCTTCAAGATGTACGAGAACGATAGCTGGCTCTCCATCGGCGACTCGCGCTGGCCCCTGGAGGCGGATCCGGGCTGGCCGGTGGGCAACAGCGCGGCCTGGGACCTCAACCCCTGGGAGTTGGAGTTCGTGCTGATCGACTCGGCCTACGTCGGCTACTGGAACCACCGGGCCGGTTGCGACCTGTGCGACGATTCCTCCACCGGCGCCTTGCTCTACGAAGTGCCGGTGCTCGGCACCGATGAGGCGGAGATCGTGGTCGGGCGGATGGGCTACGACCACGATCCCTTGATCGGCGGCCCGGATGGTTGGCCGGAGAATTTTGCGGTCATCGATCCCAACCCGGCGGGCTGGATGCGTGTCTGGACCCTGTTCGGGCTCGGGTCTCCTCCCGAACCGCAGTACGTCTGGGACATGATCCTCGAGGTGTGCGAGCAGCGACTGCTCGACGGCGGCGTGGCCCAGGGGGACGGCGACGTGCGCTTTCCCCTCGACGATTTGGCCATCGGCATGACCGGTGAGGAGGTCAAGGATGCCACCCGACCGGTGCTCGAGGCGCAGAAGTCACTGCTCTCGGAGCTGCTCCTGGGGGACGTTAGCCAGACGGCGAGCGCCCTCGACTTTTACTTGGCCCGGGGCGCCGACGGCCAGCCGTACCTCTACTTCGTGCATGCGAGCGACCCGGTTCCCCCCGGCACCGCCACGCACACCACCCCCGGCTTTTTCGCCGACGAGGCGCTGACCCAGAAGGTCTCCTTCACCGCCGCCGGCAGCACCGGCGACAGCCTGCACGAGAAGCTGGCGCTGGCCAGCGAGCAGACCGTCTACTGCCAGGATACCGCCGGCCGTCTGTACCGGCTCAACCTCGAGGCGGCCGTGGGGACCGACGTGACCCTCTACCTGCGCCAGAGGATCGACGGAACTTGATCCGGCGAGCGTCATTGGCGTTGGTACTGGTCGCCGCCTGCGGTGACCTCAACCAACCGGCCGTTCCGTACCTCGACCCGGTCCTCGACTTCGGCGGTGGCTGGGTTCAGGTCCAGCTGACCGACCCGGCACCCTACGCCTATCTCGACACCTCGGTCCCGACCCTGACGGTGGCGGCGGAGGCGTTGCAGGGGGTGGACACGGTGGAGGTTCGGATCGACGAGGGCCCGTGGGAGCCGATGCGTCACAGCGGCGCTGACTACTGGCTCCAGGTCACGCTGCGCCCGGGCAGCAACGACGTCAGCCTGCGGGCCACCGACCTCCAGGGCCAAGTGGCTCATCACGCGACACAGCTGTACTACCTGGGTCGCGACCCCACCGTGCGGCTGACACGGCCGGCGGAGGGGGACTACGCTGGTATCGTGATCGCGGTGGAGGGGGAGGCGACGGCGGTGGCGTCCGCTACGGTCACCGGCGTCGAGGTTTGGTTGAACGGTGGTGCGAATCTCGAGCTGCCCTTGGAGCCCGACGGGACTTTCAGCGGATCGATCACCAACAGCAGCTCAGCCGTCCCGGAATTTTGCGCCCGGGTCACCGACTCGGAGGGACGCAGTGCCCAAATCTGCAAGCTGCTGCAGACCGACGACGAGCTCCCGGAGGTGACGATCCTGCAGCCGGTCGACGGAGAGGTCACCGCCGACAACGTCATCGAGGTGAGCGGCACCGTCTCAGACGCCATCGGGATCGATCACGTCGAGGTGCAGGTCGGTGACGCTGGTTGGATTACCGCCAACGGCTCCGCTGGCATCTTCTGGGTCCCGGTGACGCTGCAACGCGGCGCCAACGCCGTGCAGGTGCGTGCCATCGACGTGGCGGGCAACGAGCAACGGGTCACCCACGACGTCTATCTGGCGCGCACCATCACCCTGCGCACCTACTCCGACGACGAGGGCAGCCTGCTCACCCTCACCCTGGACAAGGCGGGGCTCGCGGGCATGGTGCCGGCCGAGGATGCCGACGACATCGACATGCTCTACCTCGACGTGCGCGGTCTGATGCTCGAGTCCCTCAGGGCGATGCGCGACTACGACCTCTACGGTTTGGACACCTCGAGCTGGGGGCCCGCCGAGTGGAGCATGCAGAAGATCCTGACCATGACGCCGGACACCGTCGATGTCACCGGGACCTCCCTGGCGAACATCCTGGAACTCTCGGAAGGGCTCGGTCTACCGCCCGCCCGGGTGCTCGCCGATCTCGTGGGTATTGGCCCCACCGATCCATTCCTGACCCTGGAGGAGACCGCGGACGGGATCTTCACCAACATCCTGGCGCCGCATCCGGGCATGGTCGTCGACCCGGCCGATGGAGTGAAGAAGATCCCGATCACCCTCGGTGACGCCCTCGACGATCTAGTCGGCCTCGCCGACAAGCTAGGACCCGCGCCCCCGCACCCTGGCATCCTGTTCGAGCCCTCCGTCGCCCCGGTGCTGCTGCCAAACTTCCAAATGACGGTCACGGCGCGCTCGAGCCTGCACCAGCACGACGGCATCGACCTCTCCGCCGGCAAGACCTACGTCTTCATCGCCGAGCCGGGCGCCGAGCTGCTGGAGTTCGACTTTTTGAACCCGGAGTGGTTTTCGGTTGAGGGCATCGCCGACGAGCCGGAGATCGACATGAACTTTCTCATCGTCGAGCACCCGAGCTTCGTCGCCGCCGGCACCACGCAGTACGCCAACGCCGACGGTCTGTTTTTCCGCGGCGACTCCCAGGTCTGGGGCATCGACACCTGGACCTTCGAGTACCTGGTGGCGGATCTCATGTATGAGGCGTACCACGACCGCTACGTCGAGAGCGGCTACGCCCGGACCTTCTCCTACGACATAGGTGATCTCACCGACGCCGCGGTGATGAATTGGTTCAAGGGCTGGCTCACCATCTCCACCGTGGGCGGGGTGGGGGAGCCACCGCCGCCCCAGTATCTGTGGGACTCGGTGCTCGAGCTCGGTCAGGTCCGCTTGCACGACGGTGGGCTCGCCGAGGGCGAGGCTGATCTGCACCTCGCCCTCACCGGTGTGCGCGTGCCGTTGACCGCCGAGCAGATGGTGGAGAGCACCCGGCCGGTGCTC
>JAUUZB010000583.1 GCA_030590185.1 Deltaproteobacteria bacterium | reverse complement strand
TGGTCAAGCCACGCATCGTGATCTGCGTGCCGAACGGTATCACCGAGGTGGAGAAACGCGCTGTGCGCGAGAGCGCCGAGAGCGCCGGCGCGCGCGAGGTGTTCTTGATCGAAGAGCCCATGGCCGCCGCCATCGGCGCCGACCTCCCGGTGGCCGAGGCCTCCGGCAACCTGGTCGTCGACATCGGCGGCGGCACCACCGAGGTGGCGGTGATCTCCCTGGCCGGCATCGTCTATTCGCGCAGCGTGCGGGTTGGCGGCGACGCCATGGATGAGGCGATCATCCAGCACATCAAACGCCGCTACAACCTCCTGATCGGCGAACGTAGCGCCGAGGAGATCAAGATCGCCGTTGGCAGCGCCTACCCGCTCGAGAAGATGGAGACCACCCGGGTCAAGGGCCGAGACATGATCGCCGGCGTGCCACGCAACGTCGAGATCACCTCCGACGAAATCCGCGAAGCACTCGCCGAGCCGGTTACCGCCATCATCGACGCGGTGCGGGTGGCACTGGAGCGCACCCCACCCGAGCTCGCCGCCGACATCGTCGACAAGGGCATCGTGCTGGCAGGCGGCGGCGCGCTGCTCCGCAACCTCGACGTCTTGCTGCGCGAGGAAACGCACCTGCCGGTGATGATCGCCGAGGATCCCATGTCGTGTGTCGTCCTCGGCACCGGCCGGGTGCTGGACCAACTCGAGCTCCTCAAGGCGGTCACCTTCAATTAACCCCCTGCACCGCTATCGCGACCCGCTGGTCGTGTTGGTCCTGTTGATCCTGCCGTTCGTTTTCTACCTGTCGAACGCCAAGGATAGCCGCGATCACAACGCCTTCGACCGCGCCGTCGTGTTCATCTCCTCACCGGTGCAATGGTTGGTGGTGCACAGCCTGGACGGCATCGCCAGTGTCTGGAACGGCTACATCGCCCTGGTCGGCGTGGAGGAGGAGAACGTCGAGCTCCGCTTGCGGGTCGCCGGGCTCGAGGCGCTGCTCTCGACGCGCATCGAACAAACCCGCGAGAACGAACGACTCAAGCTCCTGTTGAGGCTCCGCGATCGCTCGGCCGACGTGGAGCCGGTCAGCGCACGGATCATCGCGACCGCGCCCACCCCCCTGTTTCGCTCGGTACGGATCGATCGCGGCAGCGACGACGGCGTGCACCTCGGCGCGGCGGTGGTCAACTACCAGGGGGTCGTCGGCCGGGTGGCGGCGGTCTCGGGTGGCTGGTCGACGGTAATGTTATTGGTCGATGCCAACAGCTCCACCGACGTATTGGTGCAACGCACCCGCGCCCGAGCCCGGGTACGCGGCACCGGAGGCGACGGCGAGCTCGGGGTGCGGGTCGAGTACCTGACGCGCACCGAGGACGTGGAGCCCGAGGACATCCTGATCACCAGCGGCGTCGGCTCGGTCTTCCCCAAGGGACTACGGGTCGGGCGAGTGGTGTCGGTCACACGAGGCGCCTTCGGGCTCTACCAGGAGGCCTGGGTGGAGCCGAGCGTCGACTTCCGCCGGATCGAGGAAGTCATGGTGATTCGACGGGGGTGGTCGCGGTCGACCGACTACGAGAGCCAGGACGATGATCCAGAGCCCGACATCGAGGCGACCGCGGAGCCAGGGGCTGCGTCGAGCTCGGCAGCTGACGATGGCGAGCCAGCGGCGATCGACGGGGGCCAAGAGCCGTCCCCGGGTCCGCTCCCAGCGCCCGACCCCGACGCGGGTGGAGGTCAGGAACGAGCCGAGCCTACCGCCGAGCCGCCGTCACCCTCCAGCCCGGAGGCCGGGTGATGCGCACCGCGCTGTGGATTCTCCTCGCCTGGTTGGGGGTGACCTTCTGGACCGGACTGGCCGCGCGTCTCTCGCCGGGGCACGTCTTCCCGGACGCGGCGATCATCGCCGTCTGTTTCGTGGCCCTGCACCACAAGCCGATCCCGGCCGTCACTACAGCCCTGGTCCTTGGCTATCTGATCGGCCGCCAGGCGGCCGCGCCGGTTGGCCTGCACGAGACAGCGCTGGTCTCTTGCGCGATCGTGGTCTACCTGACCTCGGGCAAGCTGGCGGGCAGCGGCGCCTTCTTTTTTGCTCCGGCCTGCGGCGCGGCCTTGATCGGCTATCACCTGTTGCTCTTCGCGGCGCTGCTGCTCGGCGGTGGTCAGGCCGGCTTCGCGAGCTGGGCCACCGCCGTGCTGCTACCGAATGCCGGTGCCACCGGATTGCTGGCCTTGATCAGCTACCGGCCGATGCTGTGGCTGGAGAGTCGACTGGCGGAGAAACCCCGGGCGGGCTTGCAATGGGGCTAGCCAGCAGCGCGCGGCGGGGCGTACCCGCAGCCATGCAGACCCGGCTGTGGCTCGGTGTCGGCCTGGTAGCCCTCGCCTTTGTGGTGTTGCTGTGGCGCCTCTATTCGCTGCAAATCCTGCGCGGCGAGGAGCTAGCGAGCAAGGGGCGCGAGAACTACGTGCAGCGGGTCGAGGTACGACACGACCGCGGCATCATCTACGACCGCTATGGCCGCATCCTGGTCGACAACCGACCGAGCCTCGACCTCACCGTCACCCCCCAGTTCCTCGGCGGCGGCAAGCGGTCGGGCATCCAGGCGACCCTGCGACGGCTCGCCGAGCACATCGGTCTCGGGGACGAGGAACGCGGCGCCATCGAAGATATCGTGCTCAGCAAGCGGGGGCTGGAGCGCTTCCGCCCGATCCGGATCGTACGTGATCTCAGCCCCCAACAAATCGAGGCGATCGAGGCCGATCGAAGCATCTTCCTGCTCGACGGCGTCGACGTGGTCGAGGGTCGCCGCCGCACCTACCGCGAACGGCAGGCGGCCGCGCATCTGCTCGGTTACGTCAATGAGATCGGCCCCGGTCGACTCGACAGGGAAAAGCGCGCTGGCAACCCCTTCGACTACGAACGCGGCGACTTGATCGGCCGCGAGGGGATCGAGCATCGCTACGAGAAGCTGCTGCGCGGCAAGGATGGCTACGAAAAGGTAGTGACCGACGCCAAGGGCCGCCGCATGCACGGCGCGTACGTCGACACGCTGCTCGGACCGGATCGGCGCCTCGAGCCGGTACCGGGGCACAACGTCTTTTTGACCATCGACATCGATCTCCAGCTCGCCGCCGAGGCGGCCTTTGATGGGCGCGCCGGCGCGGTGGTGGCCCTCGATCCGAGGGACGGCTCGGTGTTGGCGGTGGTGTCGGTGCCCACCTTTGATCCGAATCTGGTCTCCGGGGCGCTCGCCAGGACGGAGAAGGATCGACTCGACGCCGACCCGCTCAAACCATGGGTCAACCGTCCCCTCCAGGGCCAGTACGCCCCAGGCTCCACCTTCAAGGTAGTGACCGCCCTCGCGGCGCTGCTCACCAAGGCGACCCGCCCCAACGAGAAAATCTTCTGCCCCGGCTACTACACCCTCGGCCGCCGGACCTGGCGCTGCCACAAGGATTCCGGCCACGGCCGCGTCAACCTCAAGGAAGCGATCAAGGTCTCCTGCGACACCTACTTCTATACGATGGGCGCCCGCATGGGCATCAACGCCATCGCTGATGCCGGACGGTTGTTCGGCTTGGGCTCCACCACCGGCATTCACGTGCGCGGCGAGAAGCCCGGCCTGATGCCGGACGAGGCATTCCACGACCGCGTGGAGGCCAAGACCGGCGGCTATCAGCGCGGCATGGCCCTCAACACCGCCATCGGCCAGGGCTCGGTGCTCATGACCCCGATGCAGCTCGCGACCACCTACGCGGCCTTCGCCAACCCAGGCGTGCTGCTCGTGCCGCGCACGGTGGCACGAATCGAGACAGCGGATTTCCGCGTCGTGCACCGCTACCTAGGATCCGCCCGCCCTGAGGCCCGACCGGGTGACCCAACCAACGCCGAGGGGCCAGTCGATCCGAACGCCCTGCTCGAGGAGATCACAGGGGACGCGCCGACGCTCATCCCGCACGACGGGCCGCCGGACCCAACCACGATCGAGGTGCCGGCGGAGGATTGGCAGGCGATCAACACCGGTCTGCTCGCGGTCACCAGCGAGCGGGGCGGCACCGCCTACTGGCGCCGCTCGCGCATCGTCAGCATGGCCGGTAAAACCGGCACCGCGCAGGTCGTCCGTCTCGGCAAGGACCGCCTCAAGGCGGATGAGGTGCCCTACGAGGAACGGGACCACGCCTGGTTCGTAGCCTATGCCCCGGCGGAGGATCCCCAGATCGTTGTCGTGGCGCTCAATGAGCATTCCGGACACGGCGGCTCCAAGGCGGGGCCGATCGCGGTGCG
>JAUUZB010000731.1 GCA_030590185.1 Deltaproteobacteria bacterium | reverse complement strand
GTCGTCCCGGTCATCGAGGTCTTTCGCCTTCAAGGGGCCGAAGAGCTCAAGGAGGCGGAGAAGAAGTATCTACCGACAAAGGGCTCCGGCACCAAAGCGGTGATCCTGGCCGCGTCACGCGGCTCCGCCCAGGAACACCTCACCGAAGACGAGCCAAAAGCGCTCCTCCCGATCGCCGACAAGCCGCTCCTCGATGTCGATGAGCTCGAGGATCTCCTCGCCGCCGGTGAGCTCAAGGGAGGTCCCCGGTGATCGAAGCGGGTGATTTTCTCGGACCTGCCCTGGCGCGAGGATTCGACTTCTGGTCCGGTGTGCCTTGCTCTTTTTTGACGCCGTTCATCAACGGCGTGATCCAGAGCAGCGACCTGCACTACGTAGGCGCCACCAGCGAAGGCGAGGCTGTGGGCATCTGTGCCGGCGCCCATCTCGCCGGCCGGCGGTCCGTGGTGATTTGTCAGAATTCGGGTCTGGGCAACACGGTGAATCCCCTGACCTCGCTCTGCTACACTTTCCGAATCCCCATACTGTTGGTCACGACGCAACGGGGAGCACCTGGGGTTAGGGACGAGCCCCAACACGAGCTGATGGGCGAGATTACCTCCGAGCTGCTCGATACCCTCCGTATCCCCTGGGCGTTGTTTCCGAAGGAGGCAACCGAGGTTGCCCCCGTCCTCGATCGCGCCGTGGAAAAAATGGAGACGAGCCGGCTCCCCTACGCCCTGATCATGCAGAAGGGGACTGTCAGTCCCCAGAGCCTCGAGGTGGGCGAGCGGGAAGGATACCGCGCCGACTGCCGGCTCGAGGGCGAATTCACGCGCCCGCCCGCCGATCGCATGAGTCGCATGGAGGCCATCCGAATCGTGCGCGAGGCGGTGGACGGCGCGCACCCGATTATCGCCAGCACCGGGAAGATCGGGCGGGAGCTGTTCACCCTTGGACACCGCGATAACCAGTTGTACGTGGTCGGGTCCATGGGGTGCGCCTCGGCCCTTGGACTGGGGCTGCACGAAGGCGCCGCCCTTGCTGGCCGCCGGCGCTGCGTGGTGGTCCTCGACGGCGATGGCGCCGCCTTGATGAAGATGGGGAACCTGGCCACCATCGGCAACCGCCGGCCTCGGGGACTACTGCACATCGTTCTGGACAACGAGGTGCACGACTCGACCGGCGGGCAGACGACGGTCGCCAACACCATCGATTTTGCGACCGTTGCCGCCGGCTGCGGTTACCGGGGCGCTGCTCGCGTCGATGACCCGGGCGGGCTCACTGACCTGCTCCGCGAGCTTCTGGGGCGAGAAGGCCCCAACCTGCTTCACGTCAAGGTCGCTCCCGGGACGGTGCCATCCCTTGGCCGGCCCACTCTAACTCCGGTGGAAGTCAAACAGAGGCTGATGAAGTGGCTAGTCACGACGGAGAGTTGAGGCGCGCGGTGATCGTGGCCGCCGGCCGTTCATCCCGTCTCTTTCCGCTCACCAAGAATACGCCCAAGGGGCTGTTGCCCGTTGCCGGCGAAGGCATGCTGGCGCGCTCGGTCAGGCTCCTCCGGGAACGCGGCGTTGACCGGATCGCGGTCGTGGTCGGCTGCTTGCGTCACCGAATCACAGAGGCCCTGGCGGGCGAGTCGATCGATTGGATCTACAACCCATTCTTTGCCCAAACCAACAACCTGGGTTCCCTGTGGTTTGCGCGTTCATGGGTCGGTGACGAGCCGTTCCTCTACCAGCACTCCGACATCGTCTACACCCCGGAGCTTCTCGATAGGATGTTGGCCAACGGCCGGAGCGCTCCGGCTCAACTGCTGGTCGATGAAGGGCCTGCGGACGACGAGGCCATGAAGGTTCGAGTCGATGCTGAGGGTCGTTTCGTAGAGTCGAACAAGGGAATCGCGTCGAGTGCCACCCATGGCGAGTGGGTTGGGATGGCGACCTTTTCCACCGGCGTCGTCGAGCCGCTCTTTGTGACCCTGGAGAATGTCTTGGCAGATGAGCTCTTCGTGGCCTACGACACCGAGGCTTTCAGCCGCATGGCGCAGGGTGGGGTGCGTTTCGATCTAGTCGAGACGCGAGGTGCGCTTTGGATCGAGGTGGACACCCCGGAGGATTACGCCCGCGCGCAGGAGATCTTTCCATCGTGATCGTTACCAACTCTCGAGTTCGCATACATCTTGGGACGGACGTTTTTTCCGGACTGTCGGACGCCGTCGAGGATCGTGACGTGATTCTGGTGACTACCCCCGGTATGAAGCGCCGGGGTGAGGTCGACCGAATCCAGGAGCGGCTCGCCCGCCCGGTGCAGACCCTGTTGCCAACGGTTCAGCCCAACCCCACGGTGGCGGCCAGCATGGAGCTCGCCCGGGAGGTAGGCAATCATCGTCGGAACGCCGTGGTCATTGGCCTCGGAGGCGGTAGCGCCTTGGACGCCGCCAAGGCGGTCGCTGCCCAAGGCCACCGCGGCCTGGATCGGGACTGGCTATCTGCCCATCTCAGAGATGGTAGACCCTTTCCGAGCGGCTTCGAGCCACTCCCGCTGCTCGCGATTCCCACTACCTCCGGTACCGGCAGCGAAGTTACCCCGTGGGCGACAATCTGGGACGAACGGGACGGTAAGAAGTACTCCTTGAACCACCCATCGCTCTTTCCGGAGGCCGCCTTCCTCGAGCCAGCCCTCACCTTGTCACTGCCCACCGAGACCACGGTCGCCTCTGCCATCGATGCCCTTTCGCACGCCATGGAGTCGGTCTGGAACATCAACGCCAATCCAATATCGGACGCCGTGGCGCTCCGCGCGATCTCGATGATTCCAACCGCGCTCGAACAGATCCTCGCAGATGAGCAGAACCTGACGGTCCGCGCCCGGCTTCAGGAGGCCAGCCTGCTCGGAGGCCTGGCCATTAGCCACACCCGAACGGCCCTGGCCCACTCCCTCTCGTATCCGCTCACCGGCCGGCTCGGCCTTCCCCACGGCATCGCGTGTGGTTTTACCTTGCCGGAGATCCTGCGCCTCAATTCATCCGCCGCCCCTGAGCGCCTGCGGACAATCGCGGTGGCCCTCGGTCGCGACTCCGCCGAAGAGGCCGTGCAGCGACTCTATGCTCTGTTTGCCAAGGTCGGCTTGGGTCGCTACCTGACGGACTGCATACCGAACGCCGGATCCCTACAGGCCTTTCGCGGACAGCTGATCAATCCCCAGCGGGCCGGCAACAACATCGCCGCGATCGATGACTCGACTGCACTTGCCCTGCTCGAACGCGCCTACGAAGCCGTCTCGACCGGGACGGCTCCAGCGGTTTGACCGCCATGCCGGCTCAAAAGGAACGGCCTGTGACGAGTAGGCGGGAGAGATTCGGCGTGCCATGACATCGAAGGCGGATCTGAGCTCGCCCGCGGCTGCAGACAGACCAGCGCAAAGCGTCCGTGAGAGGGCCATGAGCAAGAGCTGCACGAGGAGTCGACCTTCTGATCAGATCACGCAGCCGTTGATCCAGATCGGTCGAGGGACTCGTCCTCCGGGCGATATTCCTCGAGCACTCGCATGAACCGCTCGAGACGTTTGGCGCGCCGCAGGGTCTTGAGCCAGCGGGATAGCTCTGGATCGTCAATGAAGGCCAAGGAGCCCTTGAGCTTGCAGAGCACGTTGGCGTCGCCGCGGAAGATGCCGACGTAACTTTGCGCGAGACGCGAAAAGTGGCCGCGCAGCTCCGCGGCCCGTTGCGCGACGGTGGGCTCTGCCGGTGCCCGGCCGCGGAT
>JAUUZB010000889.1 GCA_030590185.1 Deltaproteobacteria bacterium | reverse complement strand
GTGTTCCTCCCTCGAGAACGGAGATCGGCATCATTATATGGATAGAGGCGGGCTGGCAAAGGGTTCGGTCCGGGGGTTCGGGTTGCCATTGGCGGATCGGCGGAAATGTGGCACCGTGCGGCCCATGAAGTTACGGCTGCCGTTTTTCCTGCTTTGCTCCTCCATCCTCGCCCTGAGCGGCGCCTGCGCCGAGGGCGGTAGTGATCCGGGCAAGGGGGATCCCGGGCCAACGACCAGCACCGGCGGCACCGGTGGCACCGGCGGGACCGGCGGCATCGGTGGGACCGGCGGTACCGGCGGGTCGCAAGGGGGAGATCCCTCGGGCACCGGCGGCACCAACGGCGGCGACGACGGGCCCCCGCCCGGTGACAGCGCCCCCAGCTCGATCGCCGCGACCGACTTTTGTGACCGCATGGTCGGGGTCTTCTGCGCGGCGGAGCAGAGTTGTTGCACGGCGGGCATGCGCCTGTACGCCAGCGTCCCGGAGTGCCTCGTCGGTCAGGTCGACTCCTGCAGCACCGACCTGTTCACGGACGGGCGCACCGCCTACGACGCCGTACGCGCCGGGGAGATGATCGCCACCTACGAGACCTACGCGGCCACCTGTGATCCAGCCGTCACCGCTTGGTTCGCGTCGGACGATGGCATGGCGAACGTCTTGGCCGGCACGCTCGGTAACGGCGTGGTGTGCACGGCGGCCGATTTCACCTCCGACACCACCATCGTGTTGTCCTGCGCGAAACCACTTGCCTGTCTCCTGAGCGGACAAATCGCGCAATTACCGAGCGGCACGTGCGGCGCCCGGGTCGGCTTGGGCGCCGACTGCTACACCGACCCGGAGTGCCTGGACCACCTGCGCTGCGATCCCTTCCCCGCGTGGCTCACCGGCGGTGGAACCTGCAAGAACCTCCTTGGCAACGGCTCCGGTTGCGGGCGAAACGGCGACTGCGAGTCCTTCAACTGCTGGGCGAGCGCCTGCGCTGCGGCCACGGCGGACAGCGCCTACTGCCTCGAATAGCGGTGGGAGCGCCGCCTTCCAGGCGGCACCTCGCGAGTGCGGCCTGCCGGCTGGAAGCCGGCGCTCCATGGGACAGCGCCTATTGCCTCGAATAGCGGTGGGAGCGCCGCCTTCCAGGCGGCAGATCGGGATTGCAGCCTGCCGGCTGGAAGCCGGCGCTCCATCGGGCCCCTCGCCCCCCCCCCTCTCTCCAATCGGAGACATCTACCGAAAACGTCAACAATAGTAGACGTACGGTATGTGGAATAGTAATAATAACAAATAGTTACGCTCGGCCAGTTCGGCACACCCCTTGCTACTCTCCACCCGAGACCAAGGCATGCCGAACAACATCAGAATACCCCCCCTCTTCGCCTCCCCGACCCTAGCTCTGATCGTCGCCCTCACCGGCTGCGCCGAGACCGACCTCAGCAGCACGGTCCGCGAGATCCAGGTCCCCGACCAGCTACCCTTTGGCCGGGTCTACGTCGGTGACACCGCCATCCGCGTGCTCGAGATCGAGTCGGTGGGCACCGGCCAGGCCGACGTGCTCGACGTCACCAGCGACCACCCAGACCTCCAGATCACCTTCCCGGGCCGTACCGCCATCGATCCCTTCGACACCTTAATAGTCAGCGTCTCCTGGCAGGTGCAGGAACCCGGGAAGCTCCTCGGCGCGGTCATCGCGCTCACCACCGACGTCCCTGACGCCGAGCTCCTCTACGTACAGGCACGAGGTCAGGCCGAAGCGATCCCCGGCTGCGACGACACCAACCCCTGCACCGATGACAGCTTCGACCGTGACGCCGAGCGCTGCGTCCACCTCGCCCACGACCGCGCCTGCGACGACGGCAGCACCTGCACCGAAAACGATACCTGCATCGCCGGCGTGTGCCGCGGCGTGGCCCGCAGCTGCGACGACGGCGTCGACTGCACCCTCGACCTGTGCGACCCGGCGGTTGGTTGCGTGATGATCCCGAACGCCGCCGCCTGCGGGATCGACGAGAGCGATCCCTGCATGGCCGCGGCCTGCGACCCACAGCTCGGTTGCACCTACGGGCTGGCTCCCGATGGCACGCCCTGCGGACCGATGGACTGCGGCGAGACCAACATCTGCTTCGGCGGCAGCTGTACGGCCATCGACATCAGCCAGACCTCGGAGGGCCTGCCCTGTGATGACGGCGACCCGTGCAGCGACGACGACCGTTGCCACGCCGGCGCCTGCGCAGGCGGCATTCCCGCCCCGAGCGACCCGGCGGTGATCGCCTCCCTGCAGACCTTTGGTGGCGAAGGCTCCTACGTCGGCACCGACGGCTACCGCTACCTGTTCACCGACCCCGATGCCCTACACATTGCGGTGCCAGAGGCCGACGGCGGGCTGGCGGTGGTCAGTGAGCTGCCGATCCAGGGAACCCTGCCGCCGGTGATGATCGAGGCAGGACGTTTCTTGGTCGCCGCGGGGGAGACCCTGCACCTCGTCGACGCCACCGACGTGCTCGCCCCCGTGATCCTCTGGTCCCTCGATGCCTGGGAGCTGCCGCTCTACGGTGACTTCACCCACGTGTTGCGGGTCAACGGCGGCGTGATCGCCGCGAACGGCGGCTGGTATTGCGACAACTGCGACGGTGACGGCGACTGGGCCGGGGCCGACCAGGCGATGGCGCTGGAGACCGGACCGTACTTCCTGCGCATCGACGGCGACCAGCGCCCGGTCGAAGCGCGCCCCCTGGGCTACACCTACTGGTTGACCGACCTCGACGCCCGCGGCAACTACGTCGCCTGGCTGGCCGACACACAGCTGACCTGGCTGCGCCTCGACGCCGAGGGCAACGTCCTGGCCCGCGCCCAATCGGATCCCTCCATCTCCAGCAGCACCTACGCCTTTGCCACGGCCCTCGCCGTGGACGGCACCGCCATCGCCACGGTCGGTGACATCTGCCTACAAAAAGATCTAGTGATCGAACCAACCCTCCCGGCCTGCGACGACCCGTCCTGCGAGTGGTTCTCCCCCGGCAGCTACGACCCGAGCGTGCCCATCGCCGGCTATTACCAGGATTGCGCCAACGCCTCCGCCACCCCATGTCCCGGGGGCACCACCTGTAAATGGGTCTGGGCCCGCCCCCTCGACGGCGTTACCGAGGACATCTACGCCCAGACCGCCGCCGGTGACGTCAACCGCACCCTGTGCGTGCCAGAGGAGCCGGGGATCTTCGGACCGGGGTATTGCCTGATGATCCCGGAGGCGCGCGACGTGTTGCTCCAAGAGTCC
>JAUUZB010000798.1 GCA_030590185.1 Deltaproteobacteria bacterium | reverse complement strand
ATCGCAAAGACGTGGGCGAGGCCCTTGCCCACGAGCCACCGCCCCACGCCGGGGCAGAAGACCAGCAAGCGCTTGTACTTGTCGAGACTCATGTCGCTGCGACACTTCCAGACGTCGGCGGCGCCGACCTGCTTGGTATTGCGCGCGATGGCGTACAGCTCGCGCGCGGTCCATTTCCCCCAGCGGTGAACCGGCCCGTAGGCCTCCAGGGCGTTGAAGCCCTTGAGCCGAACGTTCGCCCCGGCGTGGGGGCCCTCTTTGATCTTGAAGCTATCGCCGTCGGTCCAATGCACGCGGATGGTGTCACCGTTGAGCACGATGAGGCCATCCTCCGGGGTCATCGCCGGCGGCCGGAGGGTCGGCCGAATCAGGGCCGCCACCAGCGCGAGGATGAAGCAAATACCGGCCGTAAGAATGCCAAAACGTCGAAACATAATCGTAATCCAGCCCCCAGCATGCCCGATCCGCCCCGGCCCGGCGAATTTTGGGCCGGGACGCAGGCGCGCGGAACGTGCTATGGCCCGTGCATGCGGCCCCTCGGAACTCTCCTCCTGCTGGCCTCGGGCTGGATGCCGCTGGCCGCCGCCGCCGAAACAGACGATCGCCCGCGGGTGGTCGAGGTCCACGCGGCCGGAGACGTCCAGCTGCTCTGGCTGAGCCCCAACGACCACCTGTTGCTCGGCCGGGTCCCCTACCGCTACCCCGGTGGGCCAGCGATCATGGCCCGTCTCGATGGCCGCATCCTGTACGTCAACGGCCAGGTGGCCGGCGCGGACCTGGTCGATCTCACGACCGAGGAGGCGGCAAAGGTACTAACGGACTACCGCGGCAAGCTGCCCGGCGTCGCGGTGGAGAGCCGCACCCTGCCCCAGCTCGCCGAGACGCTCGGCAAGCGCGTGGTGCGAGCCCTGGCGGTGAGCATCGACCAGGAACACACCGATTTGAGCCTCCTGGTCGGCTTGCGCAGCGGCTTGCAAGCGCTCTGGCTCAAAACGGTCCAGTGCGAGGATGGCCGTTGCTTCAAGGACGCCGAGCTCACCGCAGCCGACTGGCGCCCCATCGGCCAGCTCAGCGAGTTGCGCTACTTCTACACCGACTCCGGTCCGGCGGCGGGCGCCCCTGAGCTCGCCAAGCTGCGACATCTCGAGCACCTGGTTCTGGGTCACGAGGTCTTCACCGACGCGGTGATGAAGCAGGTCGGCGGGCTCACCGGGTTGCGCAGCCTAGACCTCTCCGCCACCGAGGTGACCGCCGCCGGCCTTGGGCCGCTGGCCAAGCTGCGGTCGCTTCGCCGGCTACGGGTCGCCAACGGTGAGCCCAACGATGCCAACGCCAAACTGTTCGCCACCTTGACCAACCTCGAGGAGCTCGACCTCGCGGGCGCCGATATCTCCGACCCGGGCATCGCGCTGCTCGCCCGCCTGCCTCGGCTAGAGGTGCTCGACCTCAGTGACACGACCCTCACCCCGGATGGTGGACTCAGGGTGGTCAGCCTGATCCGTGGACTGCGCAAGCTCCGCCTCGGCGGGGTCGAGCTCTCTGAGGCGAGCTTCGTTCACCTCTCGACCCTCAGCCACCTCGAATGGCTCGACCTCGGCCAAACCAAAACTACCCCGACGGCGCTGCGCCACCTCCACGGCTTGGTGGGACTATCCGTGCTACACCTCGGCTCCGGCGGCACGACCGATGCCCACTTCGCAGAGCTCTGGTCCCTCACCACTCTCAAGGAGCTGATCTTCGTCTGCGACGCGCCCCTGTGCTGTGGCGCGGCCACCAGCGCCGGCCTCGAGGGGATCGAGCGCCTCACCGACCTGCGCATTCTAGAGTTGCGCGCCGCGCAGCTCCACGACGCGGGCATGCTACGTCTGCGCGAGCTCGAGGCGTTGCGCAAGCTCAGCCTGATCGAGGACAGCTGCTACGCCGACGACTTCGAGCTCACCGACGCCGGGCTGTTTCAACTCCTGCCCCTCGAACACCTCTGGGTGTTGCGTCTGCCCAACTCGGAGGCGCAGGTGAGCGAGGAGGGGCTGGCCCATTTCCGCGCCCAACGTCCCGGTTGCCAGATCTCCTGGGTCAAACACGCCGTTCGCTGAGCAATGAGGGACGAAGATTGAGATGAGCACGGAGCCTGCCCCTAGCGCCACCAGTCCCGAGAGCTACGCCGCCGTAGACCTCGGCTCCAACAGCTTTCACATGATCATCGGCCGCCTGGTCGACGGCGCGCCGAAAATACTCGATCGCATCAAGGAGCCGGTTCGCCTGGGCGCCGGACTCCGCGAGGACGGCACCCTGGACGAGGCTTCACGGGAACGCGCCCTCGCCTGCCTCGACCGCTTCGGCCAGCGCATCCGCCACATCGAGGCGGGCAACGTGCGCGCCGTCGGCACCAACACCATGCGCAAGGCCAAGGACAGCCGTGTCTTTGCCGACCGGGCCGAGCGCGCCCTCGGGCACCCGATCGAGATCATCCCCGGCTCCGAGGAAGCGCGGTTGGTCTACCTGGGGGTCGCCCACACCAGCGCGGACGACGTCGGCCGGCGCCTGGTGGTGGACATCGGCGGCGGCAGCACCGAGTGCATCATCGGCGAACGTTTCGAGCCGCTGGTGACCGATAGCCTGTTCATGGGTTGCGTTAGCTTCAGCCAACGGTTCTTCCCGGGCGGTCTGCTCACCAAGGATGGCTTCCGGCAGGCGGAGACCGCCGCGGCGCTCGAGGTGCAATCGATCGAACGGCGCTACCGCCGCCTAGGGTGGGACCACTGCCTCGGCTCCTCGGGGACCATCGGCGCCATCGCTGAGATCAGCCGCCAACAGGGCTGGACCGAGGGCACGATCACGCCCGGGGCGCTCAAGAAGATCCGCCGGGCGCTCACCGCCGCTGGCAAGGTGAGCAAGGTGTCGTTGCTGGGGTTGCAGGAGGAGCGGCGGCCGGTGCTGGCCGGCGGGCTCGCGGTCCTGACCGCGGTCTTTGACCGCCTCGGCATCGAGGAGATGCGTGCCGCCGACGGCGCCCTGCGCGAGGGCTTGCTCTACGAGTTGATCGGACGCGTCGGCCACGGGGACGTGCGCGACCGCACCATCGTCGGGCTCGTCGATCGCTTCGCCGTGGATCAACTACACGCCGCCCGGGTTGAGCGCACCGCCATCGAGCTGCTCAAGCGGGTGGCCAAGCCCTGGCAGCTCGATTTTGTCGAAGCCCGGCAGGTGCTCTCCTGGGCGGCGCGCTTGCACGAGATCGGCCTGGCGGTCTCCTACAGCGGCTACCACAAGCACGGCGCCTACCTGATCACCCACGCCGATACCCCCGGCTTCTCCCGCGACGGCAAAGAGCTGCTCGCCGCCATCATCCGGGGCCACCGCCGCAAGATCCCGCGCGGCTCGTGCGATGGCCTCGGCGGCGGCTCCTCGAACCTCGCCCGGTGCTGTTGCGTGCTGCTGCGCCTCGCGGTGCTGCTCAACCGCAGCCGCGGTGATGAGCCGTTGCCCGAGGTGCTGCTCGACGCCGTCGATGACACCTTGACCATGGAGT
>JAUUZB010000345.1 GCA_030590185.1 Deltaproteobacteria bacterium | reverse complement strand
TAGACTCGTTTCGCCACACCGTAGTCGCTAGACTCGTTTCGCCACACCGTAGCCGCTAGACTCGTTTCACCTCACCCCGCCCCTCGCCGCGTCCCGGACGCCGGCCTCACTTCGCCCCGTTTACCTCGTAGGTCACGATCACCTCGGTGACCTTACCGGGCTCGACCACGATCTCTAGCTCGCGCTTGCCGAACACCTCGTGCCAGGTTTCGATCCGATAGGGCTCGACCGCGGAGGGCACCAGGTCCCAGCTCACCGTGCCATCGACGCCGGTCACCGCGTTGAACGGGTGGTCGGTCACTGACAGGAAGGCGGCCATCCACGGATGGGACCCACCCTTGAGCTGCACCATGCCCGGTTCGAGCACCTGCACGATCGGCGACGCCCCTGGCGGCTGCGCGGTGTTGAACCAGCTCTTCTTCTCCTCGCCGCGATAGGCCTGGACCATGAACATGGTCGAGTCGTCGTTCGCGATCTCGATCTTTTGGCCGGCGCGGGCCGCGCTCACCCGTGGCTCGAACATGCACTCGGTCTGACGGAGCTTCACCGGCTTGGTTGGGGCCGGAAGGTCGCTCTGCACCTCACCGGTGATCCTCACCAGGACGTTCTGCAGCTTGCCGTCGGTGACCAGCACCGCCGGATCGAGCTTCTCGATTTTGGCGCAGACAGGATCGGCCTTGCGATCGAGGGGCTGCGCCTCCGGCGGCGTGCCCGCGAGGCCGATCACGATCTTGATTCCGCCCGGGGTACCCGGGACCGCCGGGATTTCGTCGGTTAGCTCAGCGGTGGGTGTCTCGGTGACCGCGTCGGTGGTGCTCGAGTCATCCGCCTGGGGCGGACAGCCAACCGTGGCGAGAGCGGCCCCGACAGCGGCGACGGACAGGATCTGCACGGCTCTCATGGTGGGCTCCCCTCGGACAGAGATGATGACGGGCCGAGGCCCAACAGCGGCACCCTAGCCTCGCCCGTCGTGCCCCACAAGCCCGGTCCGTGAGCCGACGGGCGCGCGCCTCGCGCTCACGACCAGCAACTGTCTTTCCCCACAAGCCCGGTCCGTGGGCCGACGGGCGCGCGCCTCGCGCTCACGACCAGCACCTGTCCTGCCCCACGAGCCCGGTCCGTGAGCTGACGGGGGCGCCTCTCCGGCTCACGACCAACAACCCGCCAAGCCGGTCAAATCCCGTGAGCCCAAGGTCGGTTTGGCCGTATGATGCCGACGGATGCGGGCGCGTTTTGACAGTCGACCCTTGGTGCTACGTCGCGCCTATACCGCGACCATGCGCGCCACCACGGTGATCGCGGTGCGCGACCAGGTCAACCATGGCCTGCACCTGTTCTTCGTGATCGCCGCGGCGGTCATCGCGCGCAACGTCGCCAACCAACAGGTCCTCGACGCGCCCGCCCCCGCCGGACCAGAGTCCCTCGGCAAGCTGTACATCATCGTCGCCTTGATCGCCGGCGTGATCGTCGCCGGGGTTGGCTGGTACGGCCGCAACCACGACGCCCGGCGGGTCGCGAGCCTCGTGCACCTCGGGGTGGCGCTGTTCATGGGCGCCGCCTATGTCCTACCGGCCGGCGACCCCTACTTCGCCATTGGCAAATACATCGTCATGGAGACCAGCGCCGCGCTGCTGCTGCTGGTGTTCGGTATCATGCTCGGGGCGCGCATCGGCCCGCGGGAGGCGCGCCGGGTGGCGGCGCGGGTAGGTGCCGGCGGCATCGTCGGCGGCCTGGTCGCCGGCGCCGTGCTCAGCGTGGGCGCCACCTTTCTCGGCAGCCGACTGCTGTTCCTGATCGCCGCCGCCTTGGCGGTGGCGCCGGTCTTCTGGCTGCCCTCGACCACCCGCAAGCGCCCCAGCCTCGCCGCCGTGGCGGCCCGCGACCGTGCCGACGTGCCAGAGCTGTCCAAGTACGGCCGCTGGGTCGCCCTGACGACCTTCATCATGGTCGCCACCACCACCCTCATCGACTACGAGTACCGCTACGCGGCCCAACGCGGCTACCAGGACAACGAGCTCACCGCCTTCTTCGGGATGGTGGTGATCCTCGCCGGCGCGACGACGATCATCTTCCAGCTCACCGCGCTGAACCGGCTGCTCGACAAGGTCGGCCTGTTCGCCACCGCCACGGTGATGCCAGGGGCGCTGATCATCAGCACCGCCGCCTTTGGCCTGATGCCCACCATCTACACCCTGGTGGTGCTCAAGCTCGTCGACTCGGGGGCCAACATGTCGGTGCAGCAGGCCACCGGCGGTTTGCTGCTCGCGCCACTGTCCGTGCGCGCCCGCGCCGTTTGGCAGGGACGCATCGACGGGTTCGCCAAACGCGGCGGACAGCTCGCCACCGGCCTGTTCCTCGCCGTCTTCCCGTGGCCACCCATCCGAGTGATCCCGATCTCGCTGATCTTCTGCGCCCTGTGGGTGATCGCGATCCTGGTCACCCGGGGCCGCTACATCCGGCTGCTCTCCGCCATGCTCAACCGGCCGGCCGCCGCCATGCCAGAGATCCACGCCTACGAAGACCAAACCCTGCGCCTCCTCGAGCGCGAGCTGGCCACGGCGCCCCCACGCCGAGCGGCGGTGATCCTCGATCTCATGGAGCAGGCCGACCACCGCGCCCCACAGAATCTACTCAAAAGATTGGCCATCGAGAGCCCGGAGGAGGGCGCCCTGTTGGTCATCGACCACCTCGCGACCCACGGCGACGCCGAGGCGCTGGTCACCTTCTCGCACAACGCCAGTCCGCACGTCGCCGGCGCGGCGCTGCTCGCCCTCGACGAGGTCGATCCAGAGATCGCCGACCAGAGCGCCAAGCGCATCCTGGCGAACCAGGGCGCCCCCGAGGAGCTGCGCGCCCTGGCGGCCGGCCTGATGTCCGGTCACGACCCCTCGGCCCAGGCGATCACCGACGAGCTGGTGCACTCGCCCGAGGCGAGCGTACGACTTGCCCTGGCCCAGGCGCTGGGTCGCATCGAGCCGGGCGCTCCCAAGGAGGTAGGTGAGCGCCTCGGTGATTTGGCCCGCGACGACGACCCGGACGTAGCCCGCACCGCCCTGGCCCACCTGGGCAAACACCTCTCGCAGCGAGCCTGCATGATCGGGCTGTGGGCGCTCAACGACCGGCAGCTACGCGGCACGGCCATGCGGACCCTGGCCGAGCTGGGGCCGCCGGTGGTCAAGGCGATGGCGGACGAGCTCGAAAAACGTCTCGAGGAGCCAGCGGTCGCCTCGGCGCTCACCTGGGCGATCGGTCAGGTCGGCATCGCCACCTCCCTGCCGCCCCTGGTCGTGGCACTCGGCTCCGCCTACACGAACGTGCGCCTGAGCGCGGCGGTGGCCTTGAACGTGCTCACCCGGCGCCGGCCCGAGCTGACCCTGCCCGACCAGGAAATCGAAGCGCGCTATCTGCCAGAGATCCAGTTCTACGGCGGCCTGCGCGACGCGAGCCTGGCCGGGCTGCCCAACTCCCCGGCCGGGACCGTGTTGCGCCACACCCTGCGCCAGCGCGCCCACGCCAGCCTGGAGATCCTGTTCCGGCTGTTCTCCCTGCGTTACCCGGAGGACGCCATCCAGGGCGCCTTTGCGGCGATCAACTCCCGCGACCGCCGTCAACGCCAGCTGGCCCTCGAGCTGTTGGATACGTTGCTGGAGCCCGCGGTGCGACAAGCCCTGGCCGCCGCCATCGGCGAAGGCGCACAACGCTCCAAGCCCCGGGAGCAGCTCGAGGTGTTGTCCACCATCGCGGAGCTGTCGGATCGTTTCCTGGCGGAGCTCACCACCCTGGTCATGAACGAGCTCGACGGCGGCAACCGGCCAGTCTCCCTACGACCGGCCGAAGCAGGAGAAGAAGGCATGCAGCAACCGTTGGTGGATCAAATCTTGGAGCTGCAATCGATCGCCCTGTTCAGCCAGGCCTCGGCCGAGGATCTGAGCGACGTGGCGGCCATGGTCAACGAGCGCCAGGTGCCGGGCAACACCCTGGTCTTCAACGAGGGCGACCCGGGCGACGCCATGTACCTGATCCGGGAGGGCAGCGTGGTGCTGTCGCGTCAGGGTGAGGCGGTCGACCGCATCTCGGCCGGTGACGCCTTCGGCATCGTATCGGTGCTCGATCGTCTGCCCCGCGAGATGTCCGCCACCACCAGCGGCACCTGCACCCTGTTGGTGTTGAAGTCGAGCGATCTACATCAGCTGCTCGCCGACCGGCCGCTCTTGATGCACAGCATCTTCCGGGCCCTGACCTCCTCGATCCGCTCGCAGCTCGAACGGGTGAGCCTCGGCAAGCGCACCACCGAGTAGCCGGGGTCGCGCCCCTCTCTCGATCCGCTCGCAGCTCGAACGGGTGAGCCTCGGCAAGCGCACCACCGAGCAGCCGGGGTCGCGTCCCCTCGAGCGCCTTCGGCAAGCGCACCACCGAGTGGCCGGCCGGCGCCTGGTTCAGCGCCTGACGGTCGGCCGCCGCCGTCCCTTGCGATGTCTGCCCTCGGTGATCAGGTCGTCGACCAGCAATGCCAGCTCGCGCATCACCGTTTCGCCGCTCTTGAGATCCGCGAGCCCGACGATCACGTAGCGACGGTCATAGCGTTGGATCAAGGCGCTATCGGCGTGAAAGGTCCGCCAGCTGCCGCTCTTGCGCGCCAGGAAGGTCGTGCCGTCGCGCTTGCCGATCGCCCCCACGAACTTGTGGTGGTGCTTGGGGGGCGACATCAGGCCGAGCATGCGAAAGCTCCAGTGCGGACTGACCAGCTTGCCGTGGTTGAGCATGCCGTAGAAGCGCGCCACCTGCCGGGCGGTCGCGCCGTGGGAGATGTTGAACAACGGATCGCGGTTGGTGGCGCCGCCGCCCCGGTAGGCGCGCCCGACCCACAGCCCGCCGACCTCCTCGTCGTAGAAACAATACCGCGGGTCGCGCATCACCCGCTCGATGGCGAGCAGGCCGACCAGGTCGGTGGCCCAGGAGGCGTCCGAGTTGCTCGAGGCGACGATCATGTTCTGGAGGCGCTTGTCGAACTCGTGGGTCCACTTCACCGTGCCGGCGTTGACCGCCTCGATGACGGTGAGCAGAATCGCGATCTTCGGCAGGCTCGCGGCGTAGAGCATCTTGTTGTCGTTGACGCCGGCATAGAAGACGCGGTTCTTGTCGGTGAAGTCCACCACCGCCACCGCTAGCGCTTCCTTGTCGATGGCGTTCTGCCACCCCTTGGCCTTGAGCTTTTTGACCAGGTTGCGCTGCATGACGTTGTTCTTGAGCGCCAGGCGCATCGGCGCGTCGCAGCGGGGGCCCGCGTCCTGTTGGCTGTCGCGCTTGGGCTTGGGTTTGGCCCAGAGCAGACTGGCGACGAGCAGCAGGCCAAGGGTGAGGATCGCGACGGCTGGCCGCGCCGCGCCGCGGGCACGGGACTGCATGGGGCGGGAGGTGGGCACTGCCCCTATTCTAGTACAACGGGGCCGATTGGCCCACTCGGTGGCCGGGGAGTTTGAAGCCCATCCGGCGGTTTCGCCTATTCGGTTGCCGGGGCGATCACCGAGGCGTAGAATCAGGGCATGGCGTCAAACCAGCCCATGCAGGTCGGCGATCGACTCGATACGCGAATGACCTACGAGGACTATCTCCTGCTCCCCAATGACGGTCGCCATTAT
>JAUUZB010000640.1 GCA_030590185.1 Deltaproteobacteria bacterium | reverse complement strand
GCGCCTGACCAACGTCCGGGTGCGCCACGCCGAGACCGACAACCCGCTGGTGGTGGCCTTCGAGATTTCGGCCCGACTCGCCTTCGGTGACAAACGCGCCCCGCTCAAGTTGCAGACCCAGGTCGATCCCAAGGGCGAGTTCAAGATATCCTAGCCGCCGTCAGCGGCCGCCGATGGGATAACCTCTGGAAATAGCTTCAGTTTGATAGTACACGGTACCATCGTGGCGGCAGCCGAAACGCTGGGAGGCTGAGCGTTGTTTAGCAAATACTACCAGAGCGAGCTGACCTACCTGCGCGACATGGGGCGCCTCTTCGGAGAGTCCAACCCCACCATCGCGGGGTTACTCGCTGAGCGCGGCGGTGACCCAGACGTCGAGCGCCTCCTCGAGGGCTTCGCGTTTCTCACCGCCCGGACCCGCGAGCGCATCGACGACAGCGTCCCGGAGATCGTCCACGCCCTGTGCGAGCTCCTCACCCCGCACTACCTGCGCTCGATCCCGGCTTCCACCATCATCGAGTTTCTGCCGCAGATCGGCGCCCTGCGTGGTCGGCACCAGGTCCCCCGCGGCACCCCCCTCGGCGCCACCCCGGTGCGGGACACCGCTTGCACCTTCCGAACCACCGCCGACACCGAGCTGTTGCCCCTGGTGCTCGAGAACACCGTGCTCGACGAGGCCTCGGCAACCCGCACGAATCTCCGCATCGAGTTCGAGTGCGCCGAAAAAGGGTTGCCCTCGGTGTTCGAGCCGGGCGGCATCCGGCTGTTCATCGCCGAGGACTACGCGGTCGCCTCCACCCTGTTCCTGTGGTTCCAACGCTACTGCGTCGGCATCGAGCTCACCGGCCGCGACAACCCAGACGCGAACAAGGTCACCCTGCCCGTCGATTGCCTAAAGACGGTCGGCTTTGGCGACGACGCCGCGCTGCTGCCATGGCCACGTTTTTCGCCCCAGGGCTTTCGGATGTTGCAGGAGTATTTCACCCTGCCGTCCAAGTTCCTGTTCATCGACGTCACCGGGCTCGACCGCGCCCTGCAGGTCGAAGAGGAACGCTTCGCCATCACCTTCACCTTCGATCGTCCCCCGGCGCTGACCGCCCCGGTGGGCCGGCAAACCTTTCGCTTGCACTGCGTGCCGGCGGTCAACCTCTTCGAGCGCGCCGGCAGCCCGATCCGCAAGTCGGCCATCGAGCACGAGCACCTGCTGCGCGCCGCCGACATCGACCCGGCCCACATGGAGATCTACGCCATCGACTCGGTCACCAGCGCGGCCGAGGGCCGCGGCGACCGGGTCTACAGGCCGTTCGTCGACTTCTCCCACGCCTCCCTCGAAGAGGAAGCCTCCAGCTCTTACTACACCCTGCGCAAGGTAGCCTCGCCCATCGACGGCGGCATCGACACCTACTTCTCGATCGCCACCCCACGGGACAAGGAGCCGGACACCGGCGACGAGGTCTTCTCGATTGACCTCACCTGCACCAACCGTTTCCTGGGCGGCGATCTACAAGCCGGCGATATTTCCCAACCGATCGTCGGTTCCCCGGCGGTGGCGCGCTTCAAGAACATCTCCGAGGTCACCAAGCCGGTACGGCCGCCCCTCGGCGGTGAGCTCTACTGGCGCCTGTTGGCCCACCTGGGCCTCAACCACTCGTCGTTGGCCAACGCCGAATCGCTGCGTTCGTTTTTGGGCCTCTATAATTTCCAGGCCCTCACCGATCATGCGGTGGGCCGCGCCAATCGCCTGCGCACCGAGGCGGTCGCCGGGGTCGAGACCACGCCTACCCGCCGCATGCTCGAGGGAATGCCGGTGCGCGGTGGGCACACGAGGGTCGAGCTGCAGGAGGAGAAATTCGCGAGTGAGGGGGATGCCTTTGTGTTTGGCTGCATCCTCGACGAGCTGTTCGCCGACCGGGTGAGCATCAATTCCTTCAACGAGCTCAGTATCAAGCTGCGGGGATCCCAGGGAGAGTACAAGTGGTTGCCGAGGGCGGGGAAGAAAACGATCGTCTAGAGCAGGCCGATCCGCTCGAGGAGGCTCTGGAAACCGCGCGCCGCTTCCGGCACGGGGATTTCTTCAGCCTGATCGCGTTTTTGGAGCGTGCCGCCCACGCCGAGGTCCGGATCGGCGAGGATGGCCCGGTGATGGAGGAGCCGTTGCGGTTCCGCCACGACTCGTCGATGGGCTTTAGCCCCGCCGACGTCTCGGCGCTCGATCTAGTGGAGGAAAAGGACGACCGGGGCCACCGCAACCGTCCTTTTGCCGTGGCCACCACGTTCTTGGGCCTGACCGGCTCGGTCACCCCGTTGCCGACCTATTTCGCCACCGAGGTCAGCCAGGACGCCGGCGACGAAGCGGTACTCGAGGACTTTCTCGACGTCTTTCACCACCGGATCCTCTCTCTCTTTTACCGCTCGGTCGTTCGCTACAACTACCCGATCGAGTTCACCTCCGACCTCGCGGACTCCTGGTCGAAGCGCCTGCTGGCCCTCGCTGGGATCGACACCTACGAAACGGAGACCGATCCACCCCTGCCGCGCTGGCGTCTGTTGCGGCTGGCGCCGTTGTTGGTTCGTCAGGGCAGCAGCCTGTGGTCGCTGGAGACCGCCCTCGAGGATGTGTTGGAGAACGAGCTCGAGGGCGCGGAGGTCAGCATCGAGCAGTTCGTCGGCAGCTGGGTGGCGGTGCTGGAGGACCAGCAGATCCACCTCGGGGACACCAACTGCGTCCTCGGGCGCGACACGGTGATCGGCCGCCAGGCCTACGATCGCACCGGCAAGTTCCGGATCGTGATCGGGCCGATGAACTACACCACCTACAGCCGATTCCAGCAGGACCCGGCGGTCAAGCGGATGATTGCAGCCACGGTCAACCTGTTCTGCCGTGATCCTCTCGACTACGACCTCGGTTTGGTACTGGCAGGGGACGCCGTACCTGGGCTACGGTTGGCGACTGATTCGGCGACAAGGCTGGGCGTAGATACCTTCCTCGGCCAACAGGGGGAGAGCGAGATCATCATGGAGATGCCTCGCACCTCGAACGCGGCATGAGGCCATCGGCAAGAGAGCATTCCACTTATTAAGGAGCGGTTCCGTGCGTGTTGAACCCCGTACCCTAGTTCGTTGTCTCACCCCAACAGCCACGACCATGCTGGAGGCCGCGGTCTCGCGGGCTGCCGGTAGCCGCCACGCCGAAGTGACGGTCGAGCACCTGCTCGCCGAGATGCTGGTCAGCGACGACGGCGACTGCGGCCAGATCATGCGGCACCTCGAGCGCAACCGGATGCGCTTGCTCGACGCGGTCGAGACCGTCCTGCATACCTATAAGAGCGACAACCCGGGCAAGCCGGTCTTCTCCCAGAGCGTCTTTCAATGGCTCGAGGACGCCTGGCTGATCGCTTCGTTGCAGCACGGCGCGAGCGCCATTCGCTCCGGCGCCCTGTTCCAGCAGTTCATCAATTCCCCAGGAAGGTATTCGGCGGAGAGCTTCCGCGAAATCGAGGATCTGCGCCTCGAGGACCTGAACCAGGGCTTCAACAACATCGTCGCCAAATCAAAAGAGGCGCCCGAGGTCAGCGTGCCCGCCGACTCCGGCAAGCCGGGGGCTCCCCGGGCTGCCATGGCGAGCGACGGCAGCGCCCTGTTGAAATTCACCACCTCGTTTACCGACAAGGCGCGGGCCGGCGAGATCGATCCGATCTTCGGTCGCCACCATGAAGTGCGCCAGATCATCGACATCCTCAGCCGGCGGCGCAAGAACAACCCGATCATCGTGGGTGAGCCGGGCGTCGGCAAGACCGCCTTGGCCGAGGGCCTGGCCATGGCCATCGTCGAAGGGGACGTCCCTTCGATGTTGCGCGAGGTCGACTTCCGTAACCTCGACCTCGGCTTGATGCAGGCCGGCGCCGGCGTCAAGGGTGAGTTCGAGAACCGCCTCAAGAAGGTGATCGCCGACGTCAAGTCCTCCCCCAAGGGCGTGATCCTGTTCATCGACGAGGCGCACGTGTTGGTGGGCGGGGGCGGAGGCTCCGGTCAGTCCGACGCCGCGAACATCTTGAAACCAGAGCTGGCGCGCGG
>JAUUZB010000387.1 GCA_030590185.1 Deltaproteobacteria bacterium | reverse complement strand
GGAGACCTACCGCGTCGATGCAGAGCTCGCCGCTGGTCTGCTCACCCTCGTCGAGGATCCGGCCCTCGCCATGGGCGACCCGCGTCTGGTCACCGTTGAGGCCGTGGCCGGGCGCCGCGCGTCCGAGGACCTCGAGGCCTCCGTCGCCGGTCGCGTCGGGCACGCCATCGAGCCGCTGTTTCGGCCCCTCGGTTTCGACTGGCGGATCGTTACCGCCATGCTCGGCGCCTTCGCGGCCAAGGAGGTCTTTGTCGCGCAGCTGGGCATCGTCTACGCCCTCGGTGAGGCCGACCCGGAGGGCGAGAGGGGTGCGGACTATCTGCGTGCGGCCCTGCGTCGGGACTCCACGAAGGTCACCGGGATTTCGCGGATGTTGTTCTTGCTGATCGCCACGCCCTGCATGGCCACCATCGCGGTGACCCGCCGCGAGTCGGGGAAGTGGCGCTGGGCCCTGTTGCAGCTCGGTGGGCTGACCGCTATCGCCTATGTGATCTCTCTGGCCGTGTTTCAGATTGGACGCCTCTTCGCTTGAATGGAGTTTGGTCATGGAGACTTTGATCACCATCGGCATTGTCAGCGCCGCGGCGTTCTATCTCGGCCATCGGGAGTGGCGGGCGCGGCGGGGCAAGAAGGGCCCGGGGGCGGCTGCGACGCCAGATTGTGGCGGTGGCTGCGACGGGTGCGCTTTTGCGAGCCGGGAGTGCGGTGAGCCGGGCAGCCTCGATGGGCGGGCGACCGGGGGTGACGTTTTTGGTGATCCTGGTCATCACTCGGTGTGATGCCAGGAACCTGCGGCCACCTAAACGCCGCGTGGCCAAGTCCCGTTTGCGGTGCTAGCATGCCGACGATGCATCGAAGTAGTTGGCGTTGGCGGGGCGCGCGTCTGGGTGCGGCTGCCTTCGCGATGACCCTGCTGGGTTGCGGCCCCGACCCGGTCACCGATACCCCGAGCCCCGTGGCGATCGACCCGCAGCACGCGGCCCTGTGGAACGGCGAGCTCACCCCCACCCTCTACGACCAGATGAGCCCGTGGCAGCAGAGCGCCGTGGTAGCGGTGGGCAACGGCTGGGGCGCCTTTTGTTCCGGCAGCCTAATCTCCGAGCGCACGGTGCTCACCGCCGGCCACTGCGTCCTCACCGACGACACGCCCATCGAGGCGTCGTTGCTATGGGTGCGAGTCGGTTGGGATTGGTCGCAACCGTTCGCCGAGCTCGCCGTGGTCGAGGTCGCCTACCTCGACGCCGACTTCGATGACCTCGCAGTGCTCACCCTGGCCGAGCCATTCCTGGCGGTAAAACCGTTACCGGTCCGGGAGGGGAGCTTCGCCGCCGCGGTGAGCGCCTCGGTCCAGGCGGTCGGCTTCGGGGTGAGCGACGACACGGGCATCAACGTGCTCCGCTATTGGGGGACCCTCTCCGTCGACGCTAATTCGAGCTGGCTCACCGAGGAAAACGTCTACATCCCGACCACCGGCTTCGCGCAACGCATCGATCACGGCGACTCGGGCGGACCCCTGATTTTTGATTTCGGCGCCGGGCCGGAGATCATCGGCGTGGCTTCCCGGGGCGGGGAGATCCTGGGCGGGATCGGGATCGGGTACTACGCGGCCGTCAGGGGCCACCAGGACTGGATCGCCGGCCTGCGCTACGACGACCCGGCCTGCGTCGACGCCTGTCGCGGGCTGGCCTGCGGCGTGGCGGGAGGTTGCGAATGCGGCACCTGCGCGCGCGGTCACACCTGCATCGACCAGGGTTGCGCGCTCGATCCTCCGGGCCTCGGTGGGGTGTGCCTCGGCAACCCGCCGGTGGTGACCCCGTGCCGCCGGGCCAACGACTGCGCCACGGGCGAGCGTTGTTTCGTTGATGACGCCGGGTTTGGCGAGTGCGGTCCTCACTGCATCCCGGAGCCCTGCGCCGCGGGCGACGCGTATTCCCGCTGTTTGCCCCTCCCTCCGGTTTCTGGGCTCGACAGCGCCTGCGTGCGGCCCTTTGCCACAGAGTGCGAATACGGGACAGAGTGCACAACCGCCGCCGGGCTCGATGGCGCCTGCCGGCAGCTCCGCGACGGAGAGACGCCGAGATGTTACGCGGGCTGTGAGACCGTGGCGGGCTGTCCGCCGCAAACCGGCTGCGTGCCCGCCGTATGCGAAGGGACCGCTGGCTTGGAGACCTGCGGGTTGGGCTGCATCCCGGATTGCCGGTGGCGAGAGTGCGGCGAGGACGGCTGCGGGAGCACCTGCGGGAGCTGCGTCGCTGGCGAGCTGTGTGGGTACAACGGCCGATGCGTGATCGACCTAGACGCTGGGACGGCGGCTGGCGGCACGACCGGCAGCGGGGATGCGCCAGCGCCGTCTGGTTGCGCGGTATGCGGTGCTCTCCAACCGGCGAGCCCGGTGCTCCCCATGGCGATGCTGGTGCTGGTGTTGATGCGGCGACGCCGGCGGACGCGGCGGCCATAGACCATGGACTACGTTGGCAAGATCTTCCGTCCACCCTCTGAGGCGAGCTCCGTGTTGATTCAAGTCACGGTGGGCTGCAGCCACAACCGCTGCGCCTTCTGCAGCATGTATAGGGGGACGCGGTTCCGGGCCAAGGATTGGGAGACCATCGCCGCCGACATCGAAGAGGCGGCGGGCATCGGGCCGCGTTTTCGCCGGGTCTTTCTGTGCGACGGCGACGCCTTGATCCTGTCCACGGATCGCCTGCTCCGCATCCTGAACACCATCCGCTCGCGGTTGCCCTGGGTGGAGCGGGTCGGCCTCTACGGCGACACCCGCAGCATCGGTAAGAAGAGCGGCGAGGAGCTGCGGGCCTTGCGTGAGGCCGGGCTCGGCATCGTTTACCACGGCATGGAATCTGGCGATGACGAGGTGTTGCGCCGCATCGACAAGGGCGGCACCCGGTCCGAGTGCGTGCCCGCCGCCCTCGAGCTGCGCGAGGCCGGCATCCTGCACTCGGTGATCGTGCTGCTCGGCATCGGCGGGGTAGAACGCTCTCGCGAGCACGCCCAGGCATCGGCGAGCCTGCTCAGTGAGATGGACCCGCCCTACGCCTCGGCCCTGACGATCACGGTCATCCCCGACACGCCCCTCGCCGAGATGCAGGCCAGCGGTGCGTGGACCCTGCCGGGCAAATTCGAGCTGCTCGAGGAGTTACGCATCCTGGTGGCCGAGAGCGATCTAACCGCCTGCCGCTTCTCGTCGAACCACGCCAGCAACTATCTGCCGCTGCGCTCCGACCTGCCTCGGGACCAAGCAGAGATCCTCGCCGTCATCGACGAGGTGCTCACCCGGCGGGACGAGCGGTTGCTCAAACCGGAATACCTGCGGGGGCTGTGAGGGGAGGGCGCGTGCCCTGGACCCTTCTGCTAGGCTCTGCCCGTGGCGACCCTCGGACACATCGCCGTGGGCATGGCGGCGGCCCGCCTCGGTGTCGACCGGGACGCATCGCGACCGCGGCTCGGGCTCGCCATGGTGGGGCTCTCGTTACTCGCCCTCGCCCCGGATCTCGACGTCGTCGCCTTTGCGCTCGGCATCCCCTACGCCCACCCCTGGGGTCACCGGGGCGCGGTGCACTCGCCGGTCTTTGCGCTGCTGGTGACCGGGGTGGTGTTCGGCGTTGGGCGCGTGGCCTGGCGGTGGCCCTGGCGTCTCGGCCCGGCGATTGGCGCGGTACTGCTCAGCCACGGTTTGCTCGACGCCCTCACCGACGGCGGTCTCGGCATCGCGTTGCTCTGGCCTTTTTCCGACGCGCGCCTCTTTGCCCCCTGGCAACCGTTGCAGGTCGCGCCGATCGGGCTCGGCATGTTGTCGGCGTGGGGCATGCAGGTTCTGTTGAGCGAGGCGATCCTGTTCTCGCCGCTGCTCATCATCGCGGCCTGGCCCCGTCGGGCGAGGGCACCAGCGGTCGCTCCGCCGGCCGGCACGGATGGCGACGACGGATCGGATGACGATCCGGAGGCGGTCGCCATCCCCATTGATGGCACCCTGGACCTGCACAACTTCGCGCCCCGGGAGATCAAGGGTCTGATCGATGCCTACCTCACCGAGTGCCGGGCCCTTGGCATCCTCGAGGTGCGCATCGTGCACGGCAAGGGGATCGGCAATCTGCGTCGGACCGTCCAGGCTGCCCTAGAGCGCTCGCCGGAGGTCGCGACGTTCGAGCTCGCTGGCGGTGAGGCTGGGGGGTGGGGCGCCACCCTGGTAACCCTGATCGCGCCCGAGGAGCGGTGAACGGAGTCGAGCTCGGGGCCCGCACCTCCGGCCCGCGCCTTGGCTCCGCCCGCCAGATCCGCTAGCCTTTCTCGATTGCCGCGGGAGGGCAGTGGGCTCCATGAGCAACGACGAAACCAAGAAGGGCCCCGTGGTGGCTGGTCGGCAGCCGCTGATGGAGGAGGAGACCACCGCCGAGATCCCGGTGAACGTCTTCAAACCGCAGCAACACACCCGCCAGATGGTGCTCAAGCAGCTCACGGGCCCCGGCGCCCCGCGTGATCTGCCGCTGGACCGCAGCCAAGTCGTCATCGGGCGCAGCGCCCAGGCCGATTGCACCATCGAAACGCCGGAGCTGTCGCGTCGCCACATCGCCCTCGAGTATGACGGCGCCGAGTTCACCTGCACCGATCTGGGCAGCCAAAACGGGCTCTACCTCAACGGGGTCGAGGTCCACTCCTGCGTGCTGCGCAACGGTGACACCATCCAAATCGGCAACGTCACCTTCGTGTTTCGCGAGGCCAGCAGCTGATGGGCTTCTACGTCAAGTTCTGGGGGACCCGGGGCTCGATCCCGACCCCCGATTGGAAGACTCGCACCTTTGGCGGCAACACCTCCTGCGTCACCCTGCGCTCCGACGACACCCTGTTCATCTGCGACGCCGGCACCGGGGTTCGCTCCCTCGGACAACATCTAATGAAGGCCCCCGGCGGGCCGGTGGTCGGGCATTTCTTCTTCAGCCATCCCCACTGGGACCACATCCAGGGCTTTCCGTTCTTCGTACCGGTCTACGTGCCGGGGAATCGCTTTTACATCTACGGCACCGAGGCCGGTGACCGGCGGTTCCACGACTTGCTCTCCGGTCAGATGCAATCAGATTATTTCCCGGTGGCCTTCTCTGAGCTCGGCGCCGAGATCTCGCCGCGCTCCCTGGCTGAGACCAGCGAGATCGATGGCGTCAAGGTCGACTGGTTGCGGCAACCGCACCCCGGAAACAGCCTGGCCTATCGGTTCAGCCGTGGAGCGGTGAAGGTGGTCTACGCCACCGACAACGAGCTCGACCTCGCGATCCAGAATGCCGCCGCCGCCGAGGCCG
>JAUUZB010000112.1 GCA_030590185.1 Deltaproteobacteria bacterium | reverse complement strand
GGGTCGAAGTCGTACTCCGCTAGGCCCACGTTGAGGAGATCCTCGATCTCCTGCATCTTGGTCTCGTCCACGTCGAGGGAGTAGCCGGTGCCCTTGAGGGCGTGCCACATGGAGCGCACGTCCGGTTGCACGGTGCCGGAGGCCATTGGCCGCACCGACAGGTCAATGCCGTCGACGCCGCCCTCGATGCCCGCCATGTAACAGGAGACCGCCATCGACGCGGTATCGTGGGTGTGCTGCCAGAGGATCACCTCCGGGGGCAGGAGCTTCTTGATGCCCTTGGCGGTCTCGTAGCAGGTTTTTGGATCGGTCGTGCCGGAGGCGTCCTTCATGCAGATCGAGTCGATCTTGATGTCGCGGCTCAGCAGATCCTTGACGATGTTGATGTAGAACTCGGCGGTGTGAACCGTGTCGTCCTTGAATGGCATCCCCATCAGGGCGACGCATACTTGATGATGCATGCCGGACTCGACGATCGACTGGCCGGTCTTCTCGAGGTTGTCGACGTCATTCATGAAGTCGAAGTTGCGATCCCAGGTGGTGGCGTGCTTGGCCATCAACTTGGCCTGCAGGGTGAGGGCGTCGGTGCGTTGGGTGGTCAGGGTGACGCCGGAGACCGAGCGGGTGAGGATTTGGAGGTCGGCGTCCGGGCCGACCGCCTTGCGCATCTCATCCTGGCACTTGAAGGGGTCCTCGCCGACGTAGAAGTAGGGAGCCTGGTAGCGAGCGCCGCCGCCGAACTCGAAGTGGCGGATGCCGGCCGCCGCCGACGCCTCCATGGCCGGAAGGATATCCTTGAGGCGGGCCTTGCCGCCAAAGGAGCTCTGTAGGCCGTCGCGGAACGGCGTAAACATGACCCGGATTTTCTTGGGGTTCTCGGTGAAAATCATGACTTCTCCTCGACGCGGGTGACCCGCGCGCCCGGGTAAATAGACGAGACCGTGCTCGAGATGGCGGCGATGAGCGCCGGATCGATTTTGGGTTGCTTCTGCGGGAAGGTCAGCGTCAGCACATACATGACGATGGCCAGAAAGCTCAGCAGAATGAAAACGGCGGCAAAGGCAACGCCGCAGGCAGCCAAGATACTTATGGCAGGCAAGGTGACCTCCTCGCGGACAGATCTTCAGGCGTCGGTATGGTGTTCGGGTCGGTAAAAACCGAGGATGACGCTAGGAATATCACATCTATTCCAAAGCCAGGCGGCCCCGAGTAACGGGGTTCGGGTGGCCTCCTAGCCTAAGTGAGAGGTCGGGTGCAATAGAGAGCACCTCGCCCGTAGCGACCGGTGCGTCCCCAGAATCCGGCCCATCGGAGCCCTCTGGATAGATCCGCACCCGCCTGCCGATGATCACGGAGGCGGCAACGTAGCGCTCGAACAGCAACTCGGGTCCGTGGCGCAGCAGGTGATCGTAGCGGTCCGCGAGGGCCTCGAGCAGAGCCGAAAAGGTCTCGCCGACGCTCGGCGGGGTCGTGGGATGAGCCTCGGCGAGGCACCCGATCCCAGGCACGAAGGGCGATCGGGTGACCTCCGGAGCGTGGGCCACGTTCACCCCGATGCCGAGCACCAGCCCCTCGAGGGTCTCGGACCGGGTTTGGGTTGAGGTCAGTACCCCGGCTACCTTACGGCCATCGATGAGGATGTCGTTGACCCATTTGATGCCCGGCCGCAGCTCGTCGCCGGTCACCCGCGCGATGGCGTCCACCACCGCGACCGCGGGTAGCATCACCAGGGAGGCCAGCAGGGGTGCCGCCGGCACCTGGGGGCTGATGCCGACCGTCAAGAAGAGGTTACCCTCGGGTGCCACCCAAGGGCGGCCCCGCTGTCCGTGGAAATCGCGACCACTCAGGGCGAGGCAAGCTACCGGCCCTTCCGGTGGGATGGGGCTCGCCATCAGGGTACGCAGGGCGTCGTATTGCGAGCCCGGCGCTTCGGCCACGATCAGGGCGCGCGACCAGAGCGCTCCTGGGCCAGCGACCTGCGCCGTCCACAGGGGCCGATCGGTGCCCACCGCGGCCCAGAGTGCGAGGTCGGCCGCTGCCAGGTCGTCTGGCGCGACTCGAGTCCAGGCGGGGTCCGTGGCGAAAAATCCCGCCAGGCGTTCGGGGCAGTCGCTCAGGAGCAGCATCGGCCGGCGAGTATCGGTCTCGGCGCCCGGCGAGACAAGGCCGGGGGGATCCCCAGATCACCGCGGGCCAGCCCATGGCACACCAAGCCCACTTCCCCCTCGAAGCCTTCCCAGCGGCGAGGTTTCCAGCCCCCCACACCCTGTTGCATCCCCACACAATCAGCGCGAGGATGCCCCATGGCCTCGGACAAGAAGTTCCCAGTCGAAAAAATCGCCAGGCTCGACAGCGACGAGCGCCGCGCCCGCCAACCCCCTGGACCCCTCGTGGAGCTGATCGCCACGAGCACCCCAAAACGAGTCGTCGATCTAGGAGCCGGCACCGGCTACTTCGCCATCCCGACCGCGGCACGACTGCCCGACTGCACGGTCACCTGCATCGACCTCGAGATCGCCATGCTCGAGCCCCTCGAAGAGAAGGCCACCGCCGCCGGGGTGGTGGATCAACTCCGCGCCCTGATCGTCTCCGAAGCCGAGGGTGCCGTCCTACCGCTGATGGACGAGAGCGTCGATCTGATCCTGATGGCGGCGGTCTACCATGAGCTTCCCGACCGGCCCGGATCTCTCGCGGAGTGCCTGCGCGGCCTCAAGCCCGGCGGCCGGTTGGTGATCTGCGATTGGTCAACCGAGGGACCCAGCGAGGCAGGGCCCCCAGCGGACCACAGGATCCCGACCCCCACCGTCGAGGCCGAGCTCGAGGCGGCCGGCTTCGCCACCATCGCAAGCCACGACCTGTACGCCGATTTCTTTACCCTGACGGCCGTGCGTCCGGGCTGAGTGGCGCCTACGTACTGTCGCCGGTGACCGTGGTCATGTGG
Source organism: Deltaproteobacteria bacterium (assembly GCA_030590185.1). The sequence goes on along the minus strand of JAUUZB010000112.1, from coordinate 5,359 downwards.
TTGTCGCGGCCATCGACCCCCTGGCTGCCGAACTGACGGTCGAAGGTGGCGACGCTGACGTCGCCGGAGAAGTTGACGTCGGTGTCGACGACCGGCGCGGACTTCACGCCCCAGTAGAAGCCGCCCGGGTAGCGGTCGCCCCAGCGCGAATAGGCCCGGTCCATGGCGTGATCCGGCTGGCGCCAGGTGCGGTCGCAGATGCGGTGCTCCATCGACGGCCGGTAGGTGAGCTGCAGCCAGCCGTGGGCGCCGCCGCGGAACGGGTTGGCGTCGGCGTTGCGGACGTTCCGATAGACGCCGCCGGAGATGAACTGGATGTCGACCCCGAGCATCTTGCTGAAGGGCGCCAGCAGGGCGCAGTTGACGCCGGATTGGTCGTAGCAGACCCCACGGCCCTTGATCGCCTGGCGACCGGCGCCGCCGCCGGAGGTGCGGCCCGGTTGCCTGTCGTTGTGGCCGCTGTAGCGCATGTCGATGGAGTCGTGCACCACCTTCACGCAGGCGCGTTGGATCTCGTGCATGTTGCGGGCGCCGCGACCAAAGCCCCAGACCGCTGCGTGGCCGCCGCCGCTGTCGGTCTTCATCTTGGTGAAGTCGAGCTGGCCGACCAGATCATCCATCTTGATCGCCATCTCGGCGAGCTTCGCCTTGACCAACGGGTCGTTGTAGTCGCAGTTGGCGATGCCCAGCCGGTCGCCCTCGAAGAGGTGGGGCTGGTTGAGTTTGTAGATCTCGGTCTTCGGCACGCTGATCGGGTCGGGCTTGCCGTCGACCTCGACCAGGAAGTTGTCACCCTCCTCACCGACCAGGGTGGCGCGGTAGGTGCGCGCTTTTACGCCATCCTCCTTATAAGAAAGCAACGTGCGGTCGTCGAAGACGTTCGAGTGAACCGTGGTCTCCACCATCACCTGCCGGCCGGGGAGATAGCGGGCGGACCTTTGCATCTGCTCGAGGCCCCGGGGCGGGGTGGTCCACAGGCCGAGCTTTTGCATCTCGACACCGGTGGTGGCCGAGTTGATCTTCGGCAGGTTGCGGAACAACTCCATGGCCTTTTCCTTCAAGGCCGGGTCGGTCACTTCGCCGGTGATCGCCGCGTAGTATTTGCTGAGCTGTCGGGTCTCCACCAACGACCGCATGGTCGCCACCGCCTGTTGGGCCGGCGAGAGCACCGGGGTGCTGACCCCGGAGACCCGCGCGTCTCCGCCCAGACCGTCCATGGCGCGCAGGGGTTCGAGGCCGACCAGCGCTTTTAGGAAATTGGTCGCGACCGGGTCCATCAGGGGCGCCAGACGTGGATCCTTTAGCAACGTCTCGATGTCCGACTTCTCAGCCGTGGTGAGGCCCTGGCGCGCTAGGGCGAGCTTCTCCTCGGGGAGGAGGTTGCCATGGCGCAGCTTGTCCGCCACCGAAGCGGAGCTCGTCGCGTCGCGGTCCCCTACGATGGAGAGGATGCGGTCGAGGATCGTGGCGTCGACCTTGGTCGAGGGGTCCCGCTGGTGTTGGTTGATCAGCTCGTTGCAGAGCTCGCGCAGGGCGGGTTTTTGGATGGTCGGCATCGTTGCTTCTTCCTAGCTGATTCTATTCGTCGATCTGGTCAGGCGGTTCAGGCGTCGGCGGGGATGAAGCCGCTGGCCTTGAATGACGCGACCTCGTCGGTTGTCAGGCGCGTGACCCAATAGCTGACCTCTTTGTCTGGATCGCCCTGTTGGAGCTCAGCCATCTTCTGGTTGGCCGCCTCTTCGCTCACCGCCCAGTCGCACATGGCGGGCCGGTCCTCCTTTTCGGAGTGGATCGCCCAGAGGTTCGAATCTTCCGGTTTGCTGTCACTCATGGCATCGCTCCCTGTCTGCCGGCCGCAGCTGTGCCGGGCAGGCGGATTATCGGCTCATTGGGCAAGGCGTTCGCAATATCAACCGGCTAAGGCGCGCCATCAAAGCCGCAGGGGCAGAAAGGCAGCTACCTCCCCCGCCGGAATCGTCGCGACCCCAGCCGGTACCCGCATCAGGCCATCCGCGTTCATCAGGGCGAGCAGATGAGCCGAGCCGTGCAGCTCCACCGCCTCGAGAGCGCCACCCGCCGTGACCCGCACCGGCACGTACTGCTCCCGGGTGGCTTTGCGCCGCGAATAGTCTCCCGCCAGCGGCAACTCCACCTCCCGCAACTCCGGCGGCGCGCCGCTGAGCAAGGCCACCACCCGCCGCACGCACAGGTGGAACATGAGATAGACCGCCACGGGATTTCCCGGCAGGGCGAGCACCAGCTTGCCGTCCCGGGCGGCGCAGGTCACCGGCCGGGCCGGTTTGACCGCGACCTCGGAGAACCAAACCCGCAGGCCGAGCTCCTCGAGCGCCGTGCCGACAAAGTCGAACTGCCCAACCGACACCCCGCCGGAGAGCACCACCAGATCAGCATCGGCCATGGCGGCTCGGATCCCTTCGGTGGTGACCGCCTGATCGTCCGGCAGGTGCGCGCGCCGGACCACCTCGAGGCCGTGCTGCGCGGCCAAACCGCAGAGCAGCGGGCCATTGCTATCGACGATCTTGCCAGGGGCGAGGTCCGCCGGCGCCGCCACCAGCTCGTCGCCGGTGGAGAAGACCGCCAGGCGCGGGCGCAGCACCACCTCGACCTCGGCGATACCACAGGCGAGCAAATTCGCGATCTCCAGCGCCCCGAGGCACGCCCCGGCCGGCAACACCCGCGCGCCGCGTTGGATGTCCTCCCCCTGCGGACAAATGTTGGGCCGCCCGGCGTGTTGGAGCACGTGCACCTCGCCGTCGCGCTCCTCGGTCTGCTCCTGCATGATCACCCGGCCCGTCCCCTCCGGTACCGGCGCGCCGGTCATCACCTTGGTGGCGGTACCCGGCTCCAACGCCAGGCTCGGGGCGGTGCCGGCGGGCACGGTCTCCAACAGGCGGTAGCGGTCGCGCTCGTCGTCCGCACGGACCGCGAAGCCATCCATCGCCGATTTGTCAAAGGGGGGCAGGTCCACGGTGGACCGCTGATCGGCAGCCAGCATGCGACCCAGCGCCTCGCCGGTGGGCAGGCGCTCCGAACCGAGCCGGGCGCCGCCGAGCGCAGCCTCGAGCTGCGCGAACATCTCCTCGATGGTGATCAAGGCTCGAGTTTCCTGCGCCCTAACCGCCGCTCCCGGGGCGCACCATCCAGACCGTGTCATCCCGGCCGAGCGGGGTGTTGCGACCCTTGAGGAAATTGATCGAGCGGCCGTTAACGACGATGGCCACCACCCGCAGGGTATCCTCAAACGGCTTGCCGAACCGGCTGACCGCCTCGTCGAGGAGCTGCCCGAGGGTGCCCGCCTCAAACTCGTGGCGCTCGCCGATCTCCTTGGCGAGATCAAAGCTAGGGATCAGAGTGGCCATGACGCTCTCCTCTCGTTCAGTGTCGGATTTGGAGGCGCTCGAGGGTGGAGGTGCGGGGCACACCGCGCTCGTCCCAACCGCGTACATTATAGTAGTGAGGCAACATCTTCTCGAGCGGCACGCCCCGCCGCTCCCCCTTGAAGGTCGGCTCATTGAGCAGCCGCGCCGGCAGGGTGTCATCGGCCCCGGTGAGCCCCTCGCGCAGGTTATAGACCCGCTCCAGGTTGAAGACCCGCTCACCGATCTCGACGAAATCCCCCATGGTGGTCTTGGTTCCCGTGACGTGGGTGATGAACTTCTCGAACCAGAGCAGGGCCACCGGGGTCTTGGTGCGCAGCACCAGGCGTAGGATCGGCCCGGCGTTGAGCAGGGTGCCGGTGACGAGGCGGTAGAGCACGCCTTGGGGGTTGAGGCCGAAGATCAACCCCGGGATCATGGCGTAGGAGGAGAACATGCAGAAGATCGACGAGCTGATCGCCGCGGACATGTTCTGCATCAGGATCACCAGCTCCGGCTTGGCCTTGACCGACAAGGGATCGACGCTCAACGGCCCGGTGGCCTCCAGGAACATGGTGGCGCCCTGGATGTGGCAGCCGCCGCGGTTGGTGGTGGCGTACTCCAGGCCCTGGCCGTAACAGCCCCGTGGATCGTAGCCCGGGAGCTCGAGGCCCTTGACGTGAATGGCGAACTCCTCGCCGCCATATTTGGCGGCCATGCGCTTGGTCCCCTCGGCGAGGTCATTGCCGAGGCCACGCCGATGGGCGATGGCCCCGAGCATCTCGGCGACGGTCTCCGGGTTGTCAAAGGAGAGGTCGCTGTCGAGCATGCCTTTCTCGGTGAGCTCCATGGCGAAGGCGAGCACCCCGCCGGCGGAGATGCTGTCCATGCCGAGGTCATCGACCAGGTGGTTCCACTCGTAGATGCGTTTGAGGTCGAAGGTGCCGGTGTTGGAGCCCATCTGGCTGAGGGTCTCGTACTCCGGGCCCTTGGTCAGCTTGCCGTTACGCTCGATGCCGCGGCCGCAGATGATCGGGCAGGAGGTGCAGCCGACCCGCTTTTTAAGATCCTCGTCGGCGAGCTTCTCGCCGCTGATCTGCACGGCGGCGTGGTCGGAGCCCTTTTGGAAGTTGCGCACAGGCAGGATGTTGCGGCCGGCGGCGGTCATCACGATGTTGGCGGTGCCGAGCCTCGGCAGGATGCCGCCGGTCATCGGGTGGTCCAACAGGAACTTGGTCATCTTCTTTTGGAAGGCCTTGTAGGCCTTGGGCTGGGCGATCTCGACCTTGCGGTTGCCGTTGGCGATCACCGCCTTGAGCTTCTTGTCACCCATCACCGCGCCGACCCCGGCGCGGCCGGCGATGCGATCCTCGGAGACGATGCCCGCGTAACGGACGCGGTTCTCTCCGGCCGGGCCGATCACCGCCTTGCCGAACTTCTTGGGTAGGGCCTCCTGGGTCGCCTCGGTGCCCAACCCCCACAGATCCTGGGCGTCCTTGATGGTGACCCCGTCCTCGGTGACCTCGAGGTAGACCGGCTCGCTGGCGCGACCACGCACCATGAGCACGTCGACCCCCGCCTTCTTGAGCTTGGTGGCAAAGTTTCCCCCACAGGTGGAGGTGGCGATGGCGCCGGTGAGCGGCGACTTGGTGATGACCACGAAGCGGTTCGACTGCGGCGCGGCGGTGCCGGTCATCGGGCCGGTGGCGAAGATCAACGGCATGCGTTCGTCAAAGGGGTCCATGCCCGCCGGGGTGTTGTCGTAGAGGAGACGCACGCCGATGCCCTTGCCACCGAGGTAGAGCCGCCGGTCCGCCTCGCTGATCGGCAGGTCCTTGACCTCGCCGGTGGACAAGTCGACGTCATAGGCCTTGTTCGCGTAGCCACCCTGCATCAACGCCTCCTCTCGCAAGCCACGATCGGAACAGTACTTCCACTGTGGGGTCGGCTTGTCAAACAGCCGGGTTGAGCCGTCGGTTCGT
>JAUUZB010000612.1 GCA_030590185.1 Deltaproteobacteria bacterium | reverse complement strand
GCCTCACCGCTGGCCGGCTGGTGGAGTTGGTCGAGGGGCGGACCGAGGAGCTCGAAGGACGACTACGAGCCCCTGAGCCGGAGATGAGCCATGGTTGATTCGAGCCCCCACGGGCAACTCACCCAGGAGAGCCTCGATCTACTCGAGGCCCGGACCGAACGGTTTGCCGCCGAGAAATCCTCGGGCGCGACCGAGGAGATGTCTGGCGGGGAAGAGTCATTCGTCTGTTTTCGCATGGCCGACCAGTCGATCGCCGTTCCGTTATCAACGGTGCGGGAGGTCGTCCCGGTGACCACCATTACCTCGGTCCCAGGCGCCCCGCCCCACCTGTTGGGCCTGATGCGCCTGCGGGGTCAGGTCCTCGCCTTGGTCAACCTGCGCCGCTTCTGGCAGGTGGATGTGGTCGGTCACTCCGACAGCGACATGGCGGTGATCGTCGAGGCGGATGGTGTGGACTTCGGGATCATCTGCGCCGAGGTGGAGGGGCTGACCACCATCCGTGCAGATGAGCGGCGCGAGGTGCCGCCCAACACCGCGCCCCGTCTAGCTGAGAGCCTTCTGGGGTTGGCCCGGCGGGAGATCATGTTGGTCTCCCCCCGGCATCTGGTGGCGCAAACCGGCTTCGTCGTCGATCTCCAGGCAGAGTGAGGCAGCCGATGGCAACAGAGATCCAGCTCGATCAAATCTTCGCCGTCTTCCGCAGCGACGTGGCGCGCCTGGCCCAAGAGCTCGGTGATGCGGTCCTGCGACTCGAACGCAGCACGAACAGCGCCGAGACCAGCGCCGCGGCGGACGCGGCCTTCCGTTGCGCCCATGGCATCAAGGGCGCCGCCGGTACCCTCGGCCTCGACAATCTTCAAAATATCGTGCACCGCCTCGAAGATGTCTTAACCGCCATCCGGGATGGACTGTTGGTGCCCGACGGCGACAGCGCCGATCTTCTATTCGCGGTCCTCGATGCGATCGACGACGCTGGCGCTAGGGCCGAGCCCGGCAAGGATGCCCCGATCACTCGCGGGGAGGAGCTCACCGCCAGGTTGGATGCGTTGCTGAGTCCGGCCGCTGGGTCCAACGCAGATTCAGAACCGCTCGAACCCGCTGCCGCTGCCCCGGCCCGAGCAGCGAGCGCCGACGTCGAGCCAGCACCGGTCGACAAGGGCCGTGACGGGCTCATCCACATCTCGCCGCGCAAGCTCGACCAGCTCCTGAGCCAGGTCGGAGAGCTGGTCGAGATGAAGATCAAGATGGAGGAGATGCAGCGACGGGTAGAGGAGGTCGAGGTCGACCTGCTGCCAGTCGGGGATGCTCTGGTCAAAGCTCCGCGCGAAAATCTCCAACAACTCGCCCGCGACATTGAGCAGGACGTTCAATATCTCGGCAAGCTCCTCGGGGCGGTGCAGAGTGATCTCACCGTCCTGCGCATGGTGCCGGTCAAGACCCTGTTTGCGGTCTGCCGGCGCGCGGTGCGGGACGTCTGTCGGACCCGGGGGCTCGAGGTCGAGCTCGAGCTCAACGGGGGCGACTTCGAGCTCGATCGCGACATCGTCGAGGGGATCAAGACTCCGATCATCCACCTGCTGCGCAACGCGGTCGATCACGGCATCGAGACGGCCGAGAAAAGAGAACAGCTCGGCAAACCAGCCGCCGGCAAGGTGTCCCTGTCGGTTGGCCATCGCGGCGGCAGCATCAGCCTGACGATCAGCGACGACGGCCACGGCATCGACTACCAACGGGTTCGCGAGCGCGCTGAGGAGCACGGCTGGATATCCAGTGGTGAGGGCGCCGCCTCCACGGCGGAGTTGACCCGGCTGCTATTTCTGCCGGGCATGAGCACCGCCGATCAGGCGGACTCCATCTCCGGCCGCGGGGTAGGCCTCGATGCGGTCAAACAAACCGTCGAGCAGCTGCGCGGTACGATCGCTATCGATTCAACCCCTGGCGAAGGGACACGCTTCGAGATCCTGTTGCCTTTGACCCTCGCCAACGACACCGGCCTGTTCGTGGTGACCCGTGGTCAACGCTTTGTCATTCCCAGGCATGCGGTGGAGAGAGTGCTGCCGCTCGGGGCCGGCGATCTGGTCAGCAACAATGGAGCCACGACGCTCTGGTACGAGGGGCAACACCTGCCCATCGCCCGCCTCGAGCCGAGTCTCGCGATCTCCGCCTGCGCGATGAAGGAGGGTGAAGAGCAGGTCGCGATCTTGCTGCGCGCCGCCGAGGCGATGGCGGCGGTTGTGGTCGATGAGTTCGAGTCGGAGTCGGAGATCGTGGTGCGTAGCCTCGGGACCTTCATTCAGCGGATGCCCGGCATCTCGGGGCTAACGGTCACCGCCGCCGGCGAGATGTTCTTCGTCCTAGACGCGGCCAGCCTGGTCAAGGCGGTGGTTCGCCCCGGACTCGCGGGAGGCCTGGCGTCGATCTCTCGATCGTCTCAGGAGGACGCACCGACGCGCGAGGTCACCGTGATGGTGGTCGACGACTCCGTGACCACCCGCATGTTGAACGAAAAGATGCTCCGGGCAGCGGGTTTCAACGTGGTGACCGCGCCCAACGGCGCTAGCGCCCTCGAGCGCCTACGCCGGGAGCCGCCGGACATCGTGCTCTCCGACGTACAGATGCCGGAGCTCGATGGCAACGATCTAACCCGACGGGTCAAGGCCGATCCGCAGCTGGCGCGCATTCCGGTCATCCTCTTGACCGCCCTAGACACCCCCGACAACAAGGCCAAGGGCCTAGCGGCGGGCGCCGACGCCTATCTGGTCAAGCAACGCTTGACCCAGGCCGAGCTGATCGAGACCATCGAGCAGTTGGTGTGACCCGTGCGCGACGAGCAGATCAAGGTACTCATCGTCGAGGACGTGCGCAGCGTCGCCCTGGCGCTGGCCAGCCTCCTGTCCCCATTTGATGTCGTGGGGATGGCCGGCAACGGCCGGGAGGCGCTGCGCCTCATCCGCGCGCACGAGCCGGACGTCATCACCATGGATATCGTCCTGCCGGACGTCGACGGCATCGCCCTGACCCGGGATATCCTGGCCGAGCGCCAGGTCCCGATCATCATCGTCAGTGCCCAGGTGGAACCGGAGCGGCAACGCTTGGTGTTTGACGCCCTGCGCACCGGCGCCTACGACGTCATCGCCAAGTCGAAGCTCCTGCCGTCCCACGGCGATTCCAAGACGGCCGCACGCCTGGTGAGGTTGGTGCGTTCCGCCGCCCATCGTGAGACTCACCCGGCCGGCAGCCGCGGACGGGCCGAGCGCCGACGCAAGGATGCTGCGGCAAAACCGACCCGGGCCTCTGGAGGTCGACGGGAACGGCGAAGGGGATCGCCGGCGAGCTATGCTGGCCCTCCCCTGGTGGCGATCGGCGCCTCCACCGGCGGGCCACCGTTGCTGCGCGAGATCCTCTGCGATCTCGGGAGCGCCCCCGGCGGGTCATTCCTCATCGCCCAGCACATGGCCGAGGGCTTCACGGACGGCTTGGTGCGCTGGCTGGATCACCAGTCGCCACTCCAGATCCGAACCGCGTCGGCCGGGGCCCAACCCGAGTCGGGGTGCGTCTACTTCCCGCCCACCACCCACCACCTGCTCCTCGGTCGCGACGGCACCCTGCGGCTCGAACCGTGCGGGGGCGAGACGATCTGCCCATCCGTGGACCGCCTCTTCCATTCCGTGGCCGACGTCGCGGGGGCTCGGGGGATCGGAGTCCTGCTCACCGGCATGGGCGCCGACGGCGCCGACGGCCTCTCAGCGATGCACGACCGCGGCGGCCTGACCGCCGTGCAGGACAAGGATTCCTGCGTGGTGTCCAGCATGCCACGCTCGGCCCTCGAGCGTTGCCCGGACCACGCCGTCCTGCCTAAGGTCGAGATCGCGCCCGGGTTGCTCGAACAGATCGTTGCGGTAGCGAGCAGATAGGTTGACGCGGCTGGGCCGCGGCCCAGGGGCTCAAGAATCGGCGAGCAGGGAACGAACGGACGCCACGAGCCTCGCCTTGGGGCCGGACTTCTCGATGTAGCCGTGGACGCCGCATTTCTGCACCATGGCGGCGAGCTCATCCTTGGGGAGGGTCGAGTAGAAGACGATCTTGGTCTTGGTGTTGTTCGATTTGGTGATGATGCCGGCGAGCTTGTCCCCCTGCATGAGGGGCATCTGCACGTCGAGCAGCAGGAGGTCCGG
>JAUUZB010000690.1 GCA_030590185.1 Deltaproteobacteria bacterium | reverse complement strand
GGGGCATCCTATCGGTTTTGTGAGCGGTACGAAATTAAGGACGGTTTCAGGCCGCGCAATGCTCCGTACGCCCAATAATCTCATCCTGGATGTCGCGGCCGAGGTCCACGAAGTAGACGCTGTAGCCTCCGACCTTGACGATCAGATCCCGATAGCCCTCGGAGTCTGCCTGCGCCGCGCGTAGGGTCTCGGTGCCGACCACCGTGGGTTGGATCTGCGCGCCGCCGAGCCGAAAGTAGGTGCGGATCAACGCCACCCACTTTGCCCGCGCCGCGGCATTGTCGCCGATGGCGGTGGGGTGAAACCGGACGTTGACCGCGGAGCCGTGCACCTCCTCGAGGGGCAGCGCCGCCACCGAGCGCAGCACCCCGGTCACGCCGTTGCGCTCCACGTTGGCAGGGTTACAACTCGCCGCGTAGGGGGTCGCGAACGTACGCCCGTCGGGGGTCGCGACCGATAGGCGCCCGTCGATGGTGTGGCTGGTCATGCTGATCACGTAGTTCACCACCTTACCGCCGCGATAGGTTTTGTAGCGCCGCGTCTCGGCGAACAGCTCCTCCATGAGATCGTGGGCGAAGCGATCGGTCTCGGGGTGGCCGTTGCCCCACTTGCCCTCGAGGCCACGGATCTGCGCGTGCAGATCTTCGTGGCCAACGAAGTTGCAGTCCATCGCCGCGAGCAGCTCCGCGATCGTGCACTGGCGTCGCTCGAAGACCAGCTCCTTGATGACGAGCAAGGAGTCCACCAGGTTGGCGATGGAGTTGATGAAGGAGATGCCGGTGATGTCGTAGGTGGATCCACCGGCGGTCAGGTCCTTGCGCTTATCGAGGCAACCGTCAACGAATGCAGATAGGTGTGGCGCCGGGAGTTTCTCGGCATAGATCCGATCGCGTAGGTTCGAACCGGCCACCAGCAATCGGATCGCGTGGCGGCCCTGGGTGAGCAGGGCGACGATCAACTCCTCGAAGGTCGCGAAGTCGTCCGGGTCACCGGTGCGCAGGCCGTCCTCCTGCACGGTGCCCGCCATTAACTTTGAGTCGCCGTTGCGCAGGGTGGTGTCGAGGAGATGGCACAGGAGCAGGGCGCCGGCCCCCATACTTCCGGTCTTTCCGGGGATGGTGGCGTCGACGCAACCCATCAGGGCGTAGTCCCGGGCATCCTCGCGGGGGAAATCGCGCCGGGTCAGGGCGTCCACGTGCAGCTCGTCGTTGAACAAGGCGTAGCTCGAGGTGCCGTTCCGCATGCACTGGGCGACCAGGAGGAGCAGATCCTCGGGCGTCGACTCGGCGACGCGGAGGTTGCAGTTGAAGATCGCCCGCGAGTTGTGCGCCGCCTGCACGAAGAGGTAGCTCAGCTCGTTGGTGGCGTCCTCACCGGCGGCGTTGACTCCCGCGAGGGTCACCGGGGAGGCGCCGGTGAAGCGATGATAGAAGTTACCGATGATGTTCGACTCGGGCCGAACCTGATGCGACATGATCTTGAGCAACAGCTCCTCGAGCAGCTCCCGCGCCCCGTCGGCGTCGAGCCGGCCGCGGTCCAGGTCCCGGGCAAAGTAGGGATAGAGGATTTGATCCAGGCGGCCGACGTTGTTGACGTAGACCGGACAGGCGAGCTCGAGCATCGTCTTGGTGGTCCACAGGGACTGCACCGCCTCATGAAATGAGGTCGCCGGCTCCAGGGGAACCCGCTCGCACCGACGGGCCATCTCTTCGAGGTCCCGGCGACGGGTGGGCTCCGGCTCCGCTTCGACGAGGGTCCGCAGGTGGGCGGCCAGGCGCCGGCAGAACAGGATCATGCCGTCGAAGCTGATCAACTGCGCCTCGAGAAAACTCCGCTCCCGGGGGCCCTCCTCCCCTTGGCTGAGACAACGCTCGACCTCCTCGCGCATGGCGAGCAAGCCCCGCTCGATGACCCGATCGTAGCCGGGGATGATGTGCGCTTGGAAGCTGACCAGCGCCGCGGAGGTGGTGAGCAGCAGCGCCTGCCGTGAGGTGTTGCCGGGGAAGGCCACACTGAAGTCGGCCATGCCCCGGGAGAAGTGCCGGCCCTCGAACAGCGCCTTTTCGATGTCGTCCATCAGGGTGCGGCCGCGCCAGTAGGGGAGCAGCGACTCGAGCAGGAGCTGCTTACTGTCTTCACTGATCTGGAACGGATTGACCCGGCGCTCGCTGAGGGTTTCGATCCCCAGGTTCAACGCCGAGCGCCCCGCCGCTCGGGCGTACGTCTGGTTGCGGCGAAACTCCCCGAGCGTGCCGTTGCGCGCGATGTAATAGCCGGCGCGTAGCAGGGAGCCGACCCGCACCCGCAGCACGTCGCGGCGTCTGAGCTCGGCGGCGAGCACGTTGTTGAAGAGTCCCCGTTCAATGTCCACCGGGAAGCCGAGGAAGTGCTCGGTCCAGGAACCGGCGAGGCGCTCGTCCGGGTCGACGTGGTGGGTCACTCCCGCGAAGACCTCGCGCATGGCGAGCGCCACCCGCACCTCCTGCGAGTGGTCGAGCCCCTCGCTGAGTTTCCAGGCTTCGGTGTAGAGCGCCGCGCGTTCGGTGGAGATGACGTTGGGGCCGGTTTGGTAGCGGCGGCGCATACGATCGATGCGGGGGCTCGCGCCGGTGAAGGTCTGCCAGCCGGCCGGGCCGGGATCGGGAGGTGCAGCCACCGCTGCGCTCGACGTGGCGCTCATCTTTCGTCTCCGTCGTCACCCGGGGGTGCCGGTGTTGGTGTCGGTGTCGGTTCGAGGAGTCCGCCGAGGGCGCCGGTGCTCAGGCGGGTGAGGATCTCGACCGCCTCGGCCTTCGAGAGGCCGTCACCGAGCAGGAACTGCAAGCCGATCCGTAGCCACATGGCCAGGATGGCGCGGGCGGCCACGTCCCAGTCGAGGTCGGGGGTGTCGTCTCGTTCCCCTGCCAACCCGGACAGGGTCGCGCTGAGTACCGCAGCCATGGGCGCGTTGACGCCGTCGCGGGCGCTCGCGATGCCGAGGCCGCGGAGGCTGCGTTGCACATAGGACTCGATGAAGCGGGACTCGGTTTGCCAGTGATCCAGATAGACCTCGGCGCAGGCGCGGATCGTCACCTCGACCGGCTGCGTGGCTGCTCGGGCGATGACCGGGGCCAGCAGGGTGCGCAGCTCGTCGTTGAGATCGGTGAGCAGGTCGTCGGCGAGCGCCTCCTTAGAAGAGAAGTGGATGTAGAAAGTTCCGTGGGCGACCCCCGCAGCCTCCACGATCTGGGCGACCGAGGTGGCCTCAAAGCCATTGGCCTCCAGGCACGCCCGGCCGGCGCTGCGCAGGCGCTTGCGGGTGGCGGCTTTTTTGGCCTTGCGAGTCGTGGATGGAGTTGTGACTGACGTCATGTCAGTGACACTATGTCAGTCATGGCAGGAGAGCAAGGTTTTGGGGCAGCTTGGAGGGGGGCGCTGAAGTGGCCGTTGGGCGGGATTTAGGGCGGGTTATGGCCTAGATTGACCCCATGCATCGATCTGCAGCAATTCTCATCGCCGGGTTCGCCGGCTGCATGCCCAACTTGGCCGTGGATCAGGGCGCGTTGATCGCCTGCGAAGATGACGCCGACTGTCCAGGGGGCTGGACCTACGAGTCGCTCGACGGCGTCTTCGTCGTGACGCCTGGTGCAGCGCATCCGGAGTTCCAGGCGTTGCCCGCGCCCACCCGCACCGATGGGGTGCAACCGGGGTGGCCGCCTGATACCCTCATGGGGTGAGGCATCTGGCCATCGCCGCGCTGCTGATCGGGATCAGCGGCTGCAGCCGCGTCACCGCCAGCTTGACGGGTCGGCCCTGTGACGCCGGCGCCTGCCTCGACGGCTACCTCTGCAGCCCGATCGACGACATCTGCGTCGAAGCGGCGAACCTCGACTGCGCCGGCGGCG
>JAUUZB010000766.1 GCA_030590185.1 Deltaproteobacteria bacterium | reverse complement strand
GCTGATGACCACGAAATGGTGATCGTCATCGCGGAAAAAGGACTCGAGCTGCTGAAAGACCCGCGTCGCGGGCCCCTCGAATAGGATCTGGCGACGCGCCCGCAGCGGTTCGGTGATGTCCCCCGATTTGTCGGCCGCCTCGGCACCGCCCATGATGGCCTTCCAGCCGCCGAAATACTCCAGGGCAATCTTGAGCACGATGAACTGCTCACCGAGCTGGGCCAGATCCTGCTTGAGGTCCCGGAGATTCTCCTCCGGGTGGTTGGAGTAGCGACGGTCCTTCCACAGGTTGGTGACCCGCTGGGGCGTGCGCAGCAGCTCGGGCAGCTTCACGTCGTGGGTTGCTGCCATCTGGGCGTAGTCATCCCGTTGCTCGCGCGCCAGATCGAGGCGCTCGTTTGCGACCTCGAGTTGTCGGGCCAGAAAGGTGGTGCGGGCGTTGGCCTTGGCGAGCTTGCCCTCGAGCCCTTCGAGCTCATCATTGATGTTCAGGACGCGACGGAAGTTGAGCAGGTAGGCCACCCCACCGCCGAGCACGACGCCTGTCGCTAGCACCACGAGAAAGAGCATTCGCTTGACGGTACAGCGGCCCGACCAGGTGTGTCCAGCGACACAGACCGCGGTTGCTTCCCCGAGCCCAGCTCGGGCATCATTCTCCCATGGCCGCGAGCCGACCCGACCCTGAGCAGGACCCGCCGAGCGCCGCACAGCTCGGCATCGATCCGCGCTATGCGATCCAGTCAGAGCTCGGCCGCGGCGCGGACTCTCGGGTCTTCCAGGTCGTCGACCAAGCCAGTGGCGTCAAGCGGGCGCTCAAGCTCGCCATCCGGGGAGGCCGGATGCGTTTGTTTCGCAATGAGTTTCGCCGGCTCTCGGAGATGCGCCACCCCAACATCGTACGCTCCTACGGCTATGGCGTATCGAGTCGGCGCATGCCGTACTACACCCTGGAGTTGGTGCGGGGCGTGCATCTGCAAGAGTTCGACGAGCGCTGGGACGCCGAAGTTCTCGCCTTGATCGCCATGCAGGTGCTCGATGCCTTGGCCACCATCCACGCCCGCGGCTGGGTTCACCGTGACGTCAAGCCCACAAATCTTTTGATGGTCGGCCGGGGCGCCGGCGTATTGGTGCGCCTCATCGATCTCGGTCTGCTCGTGGCGGTCGGTTCACGCAGCGCGGCGGCGGGCACCCTGCCGTACATGGCGCCCGAGGTGGCGCGCGCCGAACCGGTGGATGGCCGCGCCGATCTCTACTCCCTTGGCGTGGTGCTCTATGAAGCGTTGCTCCCAGAGGAGGCGCCGGAGACCATGGCCGAGGTTAGGCGGCGTTGGGCTGAGCGCCCACTGCCGCCCAACCACATCAACCCTGCCATCCCTGCCGGTCTCTCCGACTTCATCATGAAGCTGTTGGCGCCAGATCCTCAGGCTCGTTACGCCGATGCGGACGCCGCTGCCGCTGCCCTCGCCAAGGTCCCCGGCCTGCACATCGGCCGAGGTCCCGTGTTGGCGATGTATGAGCGCCTGTTGCGGGGCGGCGCCATCTCTCACCGCAATGGCTTGAGCGCCAGGATCCAGCGCTGGGCGACGCACACCGTCGCGGAGGGCCGAGGCGGTACGTGTGTGATCAGCGGCGAGCGCGGGCTCGGCAAGACGCCGCTGTTGCGCGAGGCGGGCATGCTGCTCTGCTTGAAGGGCTTCCGGGTCCTGAACCTGCGGGCCACCAACGGCCCCGGATCCCCGATCCCGGCGTTGCTCGACGCGGCTCGCGCCCTGCGGCCAGAAGAAATCCGCCCGTTGGATCTTGGACCGATGCCGCTCGCCGCCAGCGCCGTCTCCGATGAGATCGCCAGCTTCGCCGGTGGCCTCGGCCGGAGCTTGGCGCGCTCTCTCGGTAATCGTCCCACTGTCATCATCATCGACGATCTCCACCGCGCCGAGGTCGTCTCCCTCGATATTCTGCGCAGCCTGGGGCAAGAGCTACGAACCACGCCGCTGCTCCTGATCTGCGCCGGGGATCCGCGCACCGACGCGGTCCATCTCGACGAGGCGCTCGGTTCCGAGGCGGAGATCTTCCAGCTCCGCCCGCTCGCCAAGAGCGAGATCGCGCGCCTGGCCGCTCATCGGTTGGCGGGCTTGAGCTTGCCGGACCCGGCCCTCGAGCGCCTCCACCGCGACAGCCAGGGGATGCCGAGTTTGGTGGAGCGCACCCTGGCGCGCCTCGTGGCGGACCGCACGATTCAACGGCAGGGGACCGGCTTCAATTTCGTCGGCGGCCGCTACCGCGCCGCCAGCCACGGCGATGAGGAGCTGGTGGCCGCCCGTTTGGCCCAGGTACCGCATCCGATGCGTCCCCTGTTGGCAGCGGCGGCGGTGCTGCGTAGAGGTATCAACGCGCGTACCCTGGCCGCGGTCGCGGATGTCGACGTCGAGGGCGCCGATCACGCCCTCGCCGATCTCGCGCAGCTGCGCATCCTGAACGCCGGCGAGGCCACCCACGACCCGAGCTACATCTTCGCGAGTCGGGCGCTGCGCAATGCGGTCTACCAGAACATTCCCACGCCCGAGCGCCGCCGGTACCACGACCGCGCCGCGTCGGTGGTGGCCCACATCGAAGAACAGGCGGGCCGCACCGAGGAACGCACCGAGCACCTGCTCAAGGGCAGCGATGACCGCGCGGCGATCCATGCGGCGGTCGCAGCGGGCGACCGCGCCGCCGCAGTCTACGCCGATCGCCGCGCCATCGAATACCACGCCCGGGCCTACTCCCGACTGGTTGGGCCCGAAGACCCACGGGCCGCCGCCATCGCCCTGCGCCTCGGCCAACTCTTCACCCGTGGTGGTGAGCTCGAACGCGCCAACGTCTGGTACCAGGTGGCGATGACCGCCGCCGATTCGAGCGGCGACCGGGATGTCCTAGTCGAGGCCCTGCTTGGCCTAGGGACGGTGGCGCTCATCCAGGGGATCGCCTCCGACACCGCTGACTACACGCGACGCGCCCTTGCGGCGATCACGCCGGAGACCTCGCCGGGCCTCCGGGCGAGAGCCAACCGCCTCGAGGCTTCGGTCGCCATGCAACATGGAGAGTTGCCGCGGGCCGAGGCGCTCCTGCTCGCCGCCCGCGAGGCGCTGGTCGCGGCCGACGACGACCGGCAGGTGATTCAGGTGTTGCTCGATCTCGCCCGCCTGGCGCGCCAGCGGGGAGAGCTCGTCGCCGGTGTCCGCTATGCGCGTCGGGCGCTCCTGCGAGCCCGCAAGGTGGGCGAGCCATCGGCCACGGCCGAAGCGTTGGCCATGGTCGGCCGAGGCTTTCTGCGGGCCTCGCGTTTTCCCGCCGCCCGGCGGGCATTATCGCAGGCGCTCTACGTCTCTCGTCAGTCCGGCGACCAACTGCGCGAGGCGGCGGTCCTGCGCGAGATCGGAAACCTGCGCACCCGCCAGGCCGATTTTGCCGGCGCCCTCGAGCGTTACAACCGCGCCCTCGAGCTCGCCCGGGCGGTGCGGGCGCGCTCCGACGAGAGCAGTTGCCTGCACAACATCGGTGTGGTCACCACCCTGTTGGGCCGCTTCCGGGCCGCTCTCTCCGCCCTGCGTGCGGCGCTCGACGTCGCCGACTCGATTGGGGATGTGCATGGCGC
>JAUUZB010000816.1 GCA_030590185.1 Deltaproteobacteria bacterium | reverse complement strand
TGCCAGGATGTTTCGGTGGGCCCAATCTGGTATCCGGGGGCGATTAGGATGATGTGCTCGGTGATCATGACCCGCGCTTGGGCGGCGGCGACGGGTGAGGAGCGGGATTGGTTGCGGGGGAGGATCGGGGAGGAGCTTGGGGGGCTGGTTGGGGTGGCGGTGTCGGGGACGGTGGCGGTAGCGGTGGCGGTGCCCGGGGCTGAGTCGAACGAGGATTCCGACGCGGCGGGCTGGCCCGTGGTGGTGCGGGGGGTTCAGGACGGTATCGAAGCCGCCCTTGCCTCACCGAGCTACCCGCTGGACCGGCTGCGAACCCGGGAGCTGCTCGATGGTTTGACAGACGAACGCGAGCGCGGTTTGCCGGCCTTGATAGACGACCTCGGAGAGATCCTGTTTCTGCCGCGGGAGCAACGCCGCGAGTGGGTGAGCGCCCCGTCGTCCGCCCCACCCTTTCGGATCCGCAAGCTCTTGCTAGAGTACGCCACCAAGGCCCGCCAGCTAGACGCGCTGGTCGCCGCCACGACCAAGGCGGCCTGCGCCACCGCCTGTGACCGTTTGCCGGTAGGCTGCTGTTCGATCCTTGGCTACGACATGGGCGTGACACGCGAGAGCATGTTGCGCCTCCAACGCCTAGAGGCCGAGCGAGGCGGCTGGCGCGCCCCCACAGGCGAGGAAAAATGCCGCTACCACACTGCCACCGGCTGCACGTTGGTGTTGTTCAAGTCGCCTTACTGCCACGGCTTTCTGTGCGATGCCCTGCGTGCCACGCTAGGCGCCCGGTTTCCTGCGGAGCCGCTAGCGGCCTTCGACCGCGAGTTGCAGCGCTTCGGCAGCTCCCACCTCGACCGCCAAGAGATCTTCGCCGCCATGGACCGCCTGCTCGCCGCCGGCCGTGCGCTCCTCGCCTCCTAATCGATGTCCTAATCTGACACAGGCAAAAAAGAACGAGCCAACACAATGCCGGAGCGAGACCCGAAGGGGATCGCGGAGCCGGAGGGAGACCACGCAGTGGGCTCCCGAAGTCGGAGGGAGACCACGCAGTGGGCTCCCGAAGTCGGAGGGAAACCGCGCAGCGGGTTCCCGAAGCAGCGCAGCGAGACCCCCGCAGGGGGGCTCGCGAAGCCGCCGAAGGAGACGCCGCCAGGCGGCTCCGTAGGCGCCCCAAAAGAGAAAACCCCAAAAAAGAGAAGCCCAAGAAAGAGAAGCCCAAGAAGAAGCCCAAAAAAGAGAAAGTCAAAAGCCCCCAACAACGACACCTAGACACCGCCCAACCGGTCAGCTAAGGCGCCCCCATGTTCACCGGCTTGGTAGAAACCACCGGCCAGCTCCGGTCCCTGCAGGGCAGATCACCCATGCGCCTGACGATCGAATCGAGCATCCCGACAGGTGAGGTAGCGATCGGTGACTCAATCGCCATCGACGGCTGTTGCCTGACCGTAGTCGCCAAGGACGCTGAGTGCCTGAGTTTCGAGGCCGCCACCGAGACTTTGGAGCGCACGACCCTAGGCAGGCTGCGGACCGGCGACCGAGTCAATCTAGAGCGCGCCCTACGCCTCAACGCCCACCTAGGAGGACACCTAGTCCTCGGCCACGTCGACGGCGTGGGTACCGTGCGAGTGCGGGAGCGCCGTGGCAGCGCCATCTACTTTGGGGTCGAGGCGCCCCAGGAGGTCCTACGCCTAACCGCGGCCCGCGGCTCGATCGCCATCGCCGGCATCTCGCTCACCGTGACCGATGTAGACGAGAAGCACCTCTTCGTGGCGGTCATCCCCCACACCCTGGACGCGACGATCATGGGGGGCTTCGAGATCGGCACGGCGGTCAACCTCGAGGCAGACCTTCTCGCCCGTTACGTCGAGCGCCTGCTGCAAACGTCGGCGGATCAGGCGTGGGACCCCCAACGCCCTGCCTCCGGGTTGACTGTGGATTTTCTTAAAGATAAGGGCTTCGCATGACACTGGCCTCGATTCCCCGCGCCATCAGCGACATCCGCGCCGGCCGCATGATTATTGTGGTGGACGACGAAGACCGTGAAAATGAAGGCGATCTCTGCATGGCGGCCGAGCAGGTCACCCCCGAGGCGATCAACTTTATGGCCAAATACGGCCGCGGGCTGATCTGCCTGTCGCTGACCGAGGAGCGCATCAAGCAGCTCGACCTGCCGATGATGGTCGAGAACAACACCGCCAAGCTGGAGACCGCCTTCACGGTTTCGATCGAGGCGAGCACCGGCGTCACCACCGGCATCAGCGCCGCTGACCGGGCCCGTACGGTGCAGGCCGCGGTCGCCGACGACGCCACGTCGGCTGATCTGGTCCGGCCGGGGCACATCTTCCCGCTGCGGGCCAAACCGGGCGGCGTCTTGGTGCGCACCGGGCACACCGAGGCCGTGGTCGACCTCGCCCGCCTAGCGAGCCAGCGCCCCTTTGGCGTCATCTGCGAGATCATGAACGACGACGGCACCATGGCGCGGCTGCCGGACCTAGAAGTCTTCGCCGAGAAACACGGCCTGCTGATCATCAGCATCGCCGACCTGATCGAGTACCGGGCAACCCACGAATCCCTGGTCCACTGTCTGATCGCCCGCGAGGTTGAGCACGCGGATTGGGGCATGGTGACCGTTGCCGCCTATGGTACGTCTTTGGATCACCGGCAGCATGTGGTGGTGATCAAGGGCGACCTGACCGCCGAGAAGGCGCCACTGGTGCGGGTCCACTCCGGCTATCCCCTGGCCAACGTGCTCGGCGATCTGTTCAGCTCGGATCGCTCCAAGCTCGACGCCACCCTCAGGCAGCTCGGTGGGGAGGAGCGCGCCGTGCTGCTCTGCCTCGACCAGGGCCAGCCGAACGTGCCCCTCGCCCAACGCATCGCGCAACTGCGCCAGCCCAAGGTGGCGGTCGCGCCGCAGACGATCCAGCGCAACATCGGCATCGGCGCCCAGATTCTGCGCGACATCGGGCTCGAGCACTTGCGCCTGTTGACCAACAACACCCGCCAACTCAAGGGCCTCGAGGGCTACGGTTTGCAGATCGATGAAATCGTCCCCCTCGAGCTAAGCAACCCCAAATCCCCCAGGCTGGAAGTCGTATCCACATGACCGAGCACACTATTTTTGAGGGCAACCTCGACGGCACCGGCCTCAAGATGGCCATCGTCGTCGGGCGCTTCAACAATTTCGTATCCGAGAAGCTCCTCGCCGGCGCCCTCGACGCCCTGACCCGCCACAACGTGACGGCCACCGACATCGACGTGGCCTGGGTCCCCGGGGCATTCGACATCCCCCTGATCGCCAAGCGTATGGCCGCCAGCGGTCGCTACGACGCGGTCATCGCCGTGGGTGCGGTCATCCGTGGCGGCACACCCCACTTCGACTACGTCGCCGGTCAAATGGCCCGCGGCCTCGCCCAGGCGTCCTGGCAGACCGACGTCCCGGTCTCCTTCGGCGTGATCACCACCGACACCCTCGAGCAGGCGATCGATC
>JAUUZB010000693.1 GCA_030590185.1 Deltaproteobacteria bacterium | reverse complement strand
CATCAAGACCCGTTCCTCGGACCGGGTCGCCTTTGGCGACGAGGAGGTGGAGCTCGGCGCGGTGGAACAGTTGATCGAGCGGGGCCAGACACGCGCCATCGCCGAGGCGCTGGTCTGGGCGCGGGGGCGCTTCATTGATGGTGAGCGCACAATGGCCGAGGCGCTCGGTGAGGTCGACGGCGCGCTCAATGCGCCGGGGGGGCTGGGCCTCGACGCGCTGGACGAGCCCCCGCGCGGGGACTACGCGGCGTTCAGGATCTTCGAGCTGGCGGCGTTCTTGAATCGGTTGCGGACGTTGACCGTGACTTGAACGCCGGTTGCTATTGGCCGTTCAACCCGAGAATGCGGCGCGCCTCGTCCTGGTGCTCCCCGTGCCCGAGCAGGTCGAGGATCTGCGCGCTCTCGCTCTTCTCAACCAGCCGCGGACCCATGGAGCGCAACGGCACGATCGGATCGTCGCCCGCACCATGGAAGATCTTCATCACCGCTAGGAGCTGGGCGCTGGAAAAATAACGCGCCTCGGTTTGTGGGCCGAGCACCACCACGGAACGCGCTTGGAGGTCTCCGGCCTTGGTGAGCGCCTCGAGCACCCCGGCGAACTCTGTCCCGGGCATCGGCTCGGGGGAGAACAGGCATACGATCAGGTTGGCGCGGCACTCGGGGCGCGGCAGGCACGCCCGGCGCGGTGGGGGCCCGGCTTGATCGGTGCAAGCGAGGTAGGCAAAGGTTTGGCCGCCGACGGACAGGGCGCCGCAATCCGCGTCCCGTTGACATTCGGCGGCGCACTGGAGATCGCCCTGGGGCCCAGCGCAGACCGTTCCCCCGGGGCACTCACCGTCCGCGGCGCAGCGCATGCGTGGCGGCATGGCGGGCGTCAGTTGGCTGTGGCCGTTGATGCAGATCGCGATCCCGGCGTTGGCGAAAAGCACGCCATCGCAATACATCCCGTCCGGGCACTGGCCGCAGCGTTGGGTGCAATAGCTCTCGTGGGCGATATCGAGGCAGACCTCGGACTGACAGTTTGCCGGGCCGTTGCACGGGCCCTCCCCGACCGGCCGCTGGCAGGCGGCGCACACCGCGAGGGCACAGAGGGCAAGAATAACGAGGCGATGCATGGGATTCCCTCTCCCTGGATCGTTGTGCGGGGAGCCTATCCGGATCCGTCGCCCCCGTCCATCATTGCTCGGCGCCGGTCCCGGTCGACGGCAGCTGAATCACGATGTTCACCGTGGTGGTGGTCGGCACGTCGGTGGGCGCTGCGCTCACCGCCGGGCTCGCCGCGATGGGAGCGTCGACCAGCTTGCCCGGTCCGGTGATGTCGCCGCGGCTAGCGGCGCGACCCCGTTGGCCGCCGGCCCCGCCGCCGCTGCGTTGCTGGGCGACGAGCTGGGCAACCATGGCGCCGCTGGCCCCGCCGATCTGGCGTTGAAGATCACGCAGGGCTGACCCGCCGAGGGTGCCGGGTTTGCCAAAACCATCGGCGGTGGTGTCGACGAAGGCGCCGGGCTGGTCGAGGCGAAGGTTGGCCCCCTCGCGCAACAGATCGAGCGCGCCATGGAGCAGCACGAAACGACCCTTGCCGTCCTGGACCTCGACCATGAAGGAGGTGCCGCGGACACCGGCCACGGCGGTGCCGGTCTCCACCTCGAACTTGGAGTCGCCGAACAGGCTGGTGACCTGGGCCCAGATCCGGCCGGCCACCAGGCGCAGGCTCTCCTTGCGTTTGCCGGCCGGGGTGCCGTGCTCGAGCTGAGAGAGCGCCAGCTCGCTGTTCGCCCCGATGCGGAGGAGCGAGCCACTCGCCAAGCGGATTTGCGCCGAGGAATCGGCGTGGGTGATGATCGTCGCCCCCTCTTCGATCTGATCGAAGCGGGAGACCGGGGTCCGGCCTGCGTCCCGGTGCTGCTCCACATGGCCGTAGACCCCGACCGCGATGGCCGGGCTGCTGAGGACGAGTTGCGATGCGATGAGGGCTGTCATGATCATGGTAGTGCTCCTGTGTCCCTACGGGTACCAGACACGGGCGCCCAGGCTGACCTGGTGCCGGATGTAAGGTCGGCTGTCGCTGACGTCCTGGTCCGGGCTGTCGACGACCCGGCCGCTGATGCCGTACTCCGCGTGCAGCTCCAGAAAGGCGATGGTGTAGCGCGCGCCGAGTTGACCGACGAGGGCGCCTTCGGAGAAACCCGCGATGGCGCCGGCGTCGGTCGACTCCGTCGACGCGGGGTCGGCGTTGAAGAACCGCCCGCGTCCATCGAAGTAGGCGAAGGCGGCCAGGTCCTCGATGATGGCATACTCAGCGTACACCGAACCGCCGATCGCGTTGAAGCCGGTGTCGAGCCGGGTGCGCAGATCGCTGGTGGCGGCGTTGTGCGCGAAGCCGAGGTCGACGACGAGGGTGAGGTCACCGAAGGTCATGGTGTCGCGAACCCCGGTGTTGATCGCGGCGTTGACCTCGCCCGCCTCGTAGCCCGCCGAAGGGTCGTCGAAGTAGGGCATGTTGATGTCCGGCCCCACCAGCAAGCGCAGCCGGTGGTTGGGGTGGACCTGCCAGGAGGCGGAGACGCTCGGGCTGATCAAGCGCCCGATGTGCTGCTGGTAGATGTTGGTGAAGATCTCGCTATAACGCAGGTCGAGGGCGCCGACGATCGGGCCGATCCGAAGGCGGCCGGTGGCGGCGAGGCCGAGCACGCTCGGCAGGAAGTCGTTGACGTCGACGCTGGTGCCGCCCACGGTCGCCTGTTGATCGAAGCTGGTTTGCATGGCGGCGTAGCCGAAGACGCTCAGGGGACGGTCCCGGCCGGTGTGGACCACCCCGGCGAGGGCGTTGAGGATGGTGCTGGCCGCGGCGATCTCGGTGACCTCGGTGAGGGAACCGTTTTGGAGGGCCACGTTACTGTCGATGGAGAAGTCGGCGGACACCCGCACCAACGCCTGCCAGGCGGATGGTTGCGTCGCTTCGCCGGACTCCAGCCTCGCTTTGACCCCGAGGGCGTCGCCGTGCTCCGGATGCCGATCGAGGACGGCGGCCACGCTGTGCTGCGCGGCTTCTGGCTCGCCCGCCACCCACTGGGCCCGGGCCAGGTCAACCCGGGCGTCGTCGTTGTAGGGATCGAGGGCGAGGACCTTCTCCAACAGCTCGGTGGCCCGTGCCGGGTCGTCGTTCTGTATGGCGATCAGCGCCAGGGCCTGCATGGCGTCGAGGTTCTCCGGGTCGACCTCGAGGGCGTGATCGAGGGCGGTGGTGGCGGCGGCCAGGTCCCCGTCGGCGATGGCGGCCTGGGCCTGCTCGAGGAATGGCAGGGCGGCGTCGGCGGGATTGGACGGGGGGGGGGATGCGGGGTCGACGGGGGCCGTCGCGGTTTCTGTTTCGGTCGCGGCCGCGGTGCCGTCGGAATCGGCGGCCGTGGTCGGGTCGTTCGGCGCGGCCGTATTCTTTGCGCCGGCCACCGGAACCGTTGTCGTTTCGGCCACGCTGGCTTCGGGCGCCGGTGTCTCCGGCGACTCGGCCTGCGCAAGGGTCAGGGTAAGCACCGCGGTTAGGGTCGTCAGTTGAATCATGGTCGTCACGCTCCCAGGGGTCAGTAGGGTGCCACCGGCAAGGGGTAGAGGTAAACCGCGGCGTCATTGGACATGTCGAGTCCACCTACCGGGGCGAAGATGTGCCTGCCGGTGCGAGTGAAGATCGCGTCTTGCGGCAAGGCCATCTGGATGCCCAACAGTTGGTAAGCGTCCCAGATTACGCTCGGGTCGAGGGCGTCGATTAGAATGACATCGACGGTCATGCCGAGGGTGTCGACCGCCACAACGCCGATCACGTCGCCCTGGGGCGAAACCGCGCCGGCCGGTGCACCCACTTCGTTGTGGTTG